>JBIJCS010000174.1:0-8789 GCA_044344575.1 Pirellula sp.
AATTTGCGCCATTATCGTAGCTGACAGCGAGTCGACCGATTTGGCTGTCTTCAGGTCGGAAACTTGAGTCGAACTCAAGCTTCACTGAGTTTGGGCTGACTCCGTTGAGGTTTACCGACTTGGTGATGAGGGTGCTTTGGAAGGGACGGACTGCACCATTTCCGTCGTCGTATTCATCGGTATCAGCAATCGCTAGCGTTCCATTTCCGAGTGCAAACTGATCACGCCCTTGATTGTCGGCACCGATCCAGAATTCCTTACGCGCGAATGTCCAGCCGCGCCACTCAGGAACTCCAACGTCCGCCATATTGGGATTATCGAGTCTGGACTCGAAACCGAGAGGAGGTGTTGGAGTCCAATCATTGCCCGTTCCATTGGCTTCAAAGACTTTCGGAGTCAATGGCATGAAATCGAACGATTGAGTTAGGAGCGTGGCGTTGGGTGTGGGGGTGCTGGATGTATCGATGAATGCGCCGCTGTCGATATGCACAAAGTAAGAATTGTCGAGTTCGAGGTCAAATGGTAGATCGACAGTAACCTTTGTTCCTTCGACGGTAACGTTCGATGAGTTGACATCTACTGTAACGCCTGTGGTACCTGTTCCTTGGCGGACGACGTAGATATTTCCTTGACCTTTGACGACAGCTTCATTGAAAGTAAACTCCAAGTTACTGTCTAGTGGAACATTGGTGGAACCATCAAGGGGACTGACACTGAGAATGTTCAGTGCCATGAGTTCACGCGTCTCAAGTTGTTCAACAATTTGTTTGCGAAACTTGCTACGGCTACGCGTGATCCGACTTGAGCTTCGTTGAAATAACTTTGACAGACGATTAGTCCATCGATTCCATGTTGGGCTTGTGTTACGGCTCATGGGATTGACTCCTGGAAGATAATCGATGCGGATACATTAAGAGCCAGTAGTATCACGACATCGTGTTAAGTACTCGCTCGGATTCCGAAAGTTTTCGGTGAAGGGGGCGTTAAGCTTGGCGTAATCGATTCAGTGAGCCGCAAGTGCTTGTGCGTTAAATGCGATCACAAGTCGTTCGGACTCGCCGCGATACGGGAGTCCACTGTGAAGAAGGTGTGAAGGGAAGATGAGCAGGAGTCCTTCTTGAAGAGGAGGATCATAGTAGGGATGCATGTAGCGATTTCCTATATCCTTGTAGCTCCCTCCCTGCCCGATCGGGCAATAGAATCGGCTTCCACCGTTAGGTGCTGCTCTGGGTTCGACAGTGTAATCGCCCAGGTCTACATAAAAAATACCGCACCAACTACAACCATGATGCCAATGAGCATCGTGGAATCCTCCTTGAGTGGTTACGTGGTACCAGCTATCTACGAACCGAATTTTCAATCGTTGGATAAGCTTGGTGTCGCAATGCGCGACCTGAATGGCTTGTTTGAGTGAAGATTCAATGAATCGAGCCAAGTTCTGGATCTCCGGTATAGGGAGCGAGAACAAATCGAAATGGCTTTCGTACAATCCTACGGATGGCTTCGCTGCCAAAGCGATTTGGCTTTCCACGGTAGCCGTTTGGGAATTCTTCAACTGAGTGATTGCACTACATAATGGATCACGGTTCTGTGCGAATTCCGACCAAATTCGGAAGAAAATCATCGATGGCCATAACTGAATTCCTTGAAGTTCGTTGCTGTACTTCATTGCTTGCTCCGGTTGAGGTCAATGATTTTGGGGAAGCAGGAAGAGAATAGCCTTTGGTTGTTGCGGATAGATTTGAAGGATATGTGTTGGGCAAGGTGAATGAATAGTGAATCTCGATGAAAACAGATGAAGAGTCGGTAGGGTCCCAAGGACTTCAAGTGATGCAGTTGTTTCCAACGTTATTCGGGAAGATGCACGTGCGTGATGCAGCACATTGGAACGAGCGGCTCAAGCAACGTATCTTGGAGCATCAAGCAAAGACACCGAGTGAGGATTACGCAAATTCAGGGGGATGGCATTCACCTGCAGATCTTCTCGAAATGCCGTGGGACGAAATCCGTTGGTTGCGGAATGCGATCGCTGAGGGGCTGAATGGGATGGTGCAGTCGACACTGCAACTACCGGAAGTGAAAGCCCGGCATGGTGTTCCTTCAGGAGCATTCAACGTGGTCGCTTGGGCAAATGTGTCCACACGTGGAAACTACCATCGCATGCATAATCATCCAGGGAGCGCATGGTCGGGCTGTTACTACGTGACAGGCAAGCCGGACATGACGAGTTTAGCGGGCACGTTGGAGTTGTATGATCCGAGGCCTTTCGCTGAAATGACTGATGTGCCAGGAACGCCTTATGGTCAACGTTTGGTGATTCGCCCGGAAGCTGGCTTAATGATCCTGTTTCCTGGTTGGCTGTATCATTTTGTCCATCCGGTGGCCACGGACGAACCTAGAATTTCTATCGCTTTTAATGCAATTTGGAAGAGAACATGAACCAGAGCGATTCAAATGTTTCAAAACTTTTGAAGATGCTTGCTGCTGACCCGATGCTATTTCCCTTTGATTGGGATCGGAAGGCTCAGAAGGTTGAGTTTGTGGGGATCCGTGAAGAGGAATATACAAAAGCGAGTTTTTTGGATGAGCGGATTCTGGGATCCAAACCAACCAGGGGCGTTGTTCCCTATGGTCTCCTTCGTAATTTTAATTGCGCAACGGCGAAACCATGTCACTTTATTTTTCACGTTTCGCACTGCGGTTCCACCTTGCTATCGAGGCTGTTGGGAGTGCATCCCGGTTGCTTTTCACTCAGAGAGCCTAAGGTATTGAAGGGCTTTGACAGTCAAGAAGCTTCGGAAATCCAGTGGCTTTTTATGCTGTTATCCCGTACTTTTCGGTCCGATCAAAACGCATTGATTAAAGCGACTAGCTTCTGTAGTGCCTTTGCATCACAGTGGCTGTCGAACTTAAGAGATTCCAAAGCAGTGTTGCTGACGATCCCACTAAGGTCATTTCTCGCATCGATTCTGGATGGTTCTGTGGTGGATATAGAATCGCAAAAAGTATCTCGATGGTTGCGGTTGCAAAAAATGCAAGTGAATATTGAGCAACCTCTCGAGACGCTTAGCGTTGGGCAGATTGCAGCGATGAGCTGGCTCTGCGAGATGTTAACACTTCGGACATTAGCCGAGGAGTTTGAAACACGTTGTCAAACCGTTCGGTTTGATGCAATCTTAGAATCACCCGACGAGATTCTGAATTCCATCTCAAAATTCTTGGAGTTGGCTTCCCCGTTCCCACGATGGAGCGAGCTATCTATGTGGCAGGAGTATGCGAAACGGCCGGGACTCTTTTATAACCGTGAAATGCGATCGATGCTCCTCGAGCAAGCGGAACGAACATACGAAGTAGAAATTGCAGAAGGGATTAGCTGGATTGAATCCATTCGGGATCCTAGGGTTTCTCAGCTACCTCTGGAATAATCGGAAGAGGATTTGCGATCTTTGGATTCGTGGACTTGAAGTTATAGCCTAAGGCGGCTGCGATGGTTGGAGCGACTTGGGATTGCGTAAATTTTCCACCATGGTCAATCCCGGACACGTAGAGGGGAACACCCCAAGCAGCGACCCAAATGCGTTCAGAGCCTGCAAGAAGGACACTGTGATTTTTCCATCCTTCTCGACCATCGCCTCGTCCGTGATCCGTCGTGACGATGAACAATGTTTTGTCTTTGTACTGCTCAATCGCCTGAGTGGTTTCCCATATTTCAGCGAGAAATCGATCATTCTGTTGTGCGGTTAGAAGATACAAGTCGTATCGTCCAGCGTGAGCCCAGTCATCGGTCTCTCCAAGGGAGACGAACAATACTCGGGGCTTGTTTGTTTTGATTTCTTCCAGGGCACCAACTGTTGTGATCGCATCGTACCGAACTCCATCGAATTCGTGAAAGAGTTGGCTAGCGATGAAATTTGCAGTTTCCGTTTTCTCTTTGCTTCCAACGGCAAGTGGCATCCAGCCCGCATTCACTGGAATTTTACTGCGTTGATCATTGATAATGAATGGAAAGACATCCCACGAAGTGTAGGCAGAGATTCGCCCCTGGAGCCCACCCTGTTGGTGTAACCATTCCAACACCGTTGTGTTTTTGTTATAGCGTTTGTCGTTGGAATTGACCCAAGGGTCTGCGAAGCCACTTAAGATCTCATTGTAACCCGGGTAGGAAAAAAACAGACCGTTGGTAACCCGTACCAAGCTTTCTTCTTCTGAGTTGCCTGCAATCCATCCTCCATGGTTTTCAATACGATCCCAGAGAGACGGCATTAATACTCTCCGTCGTTCAACAGGATCGTCTCTCCAATACTGCGACACGCAAGTGTCGACATTCTTTACTCCGGATTCTTTGGAGATCAGCCGTTTGTCAGCTCCAGTGAACACTTCCTCCCCACGCAGACCGTCGAGAGTGATCAGCACAACGTTTTCGATAGGACGTTGACTTCCAGGTCGATTACTATTCGCATCTTGCGGAAAGGAAGACTCGGACGTAGTTGTAACTGCAACAAAGAAGCAAACGACAAATTGCATTGTTCGAAATGGCTGCAGAATCATCACTTGCGCTATTCTATCACTAGGTTGCGATTGCCACTTACGGTTTCTTCAATACGATCTGGTCAAACAGCATTCCATCGAGGTCGTAAGCTTTGAGTTCGAGCGTCTTTCCGTTGATACTAACGTAAACGAAATGGTGACCGCGTTTCACATTATTTTGGAAACCTGGACGAATGGGACCAGCTTGTTCCAGCCCACCTCCCCCACCGCCAGTGATCATGTAGACCGGAGCGTTCTCCTCTGCGACCTTCCCCCCTCGAATGGGCCAAGTGCGTTCATAGGAGTGAATGTGGCCATTCCAAACGATGTCGACTCCATATCGATCGAATAACTCACAGAGGGGACGGATGCGCATATCACCCCATGTGCTTTTCCCTTTCCAGAGGTTTCCATAGTCGTCTTCGTCTGATGAATACGAAGGGTGATGATAGCTCACGAAGGTCCATACTATTTTGGATTCGCCGGATTGACGTTTGCGATCCAATTCGATCAGTTCTTTTTCGAGCCACTGGTATTGCTCGCTTTGCGGATCGACTTTTTTGTTAGAGTCGATCATCAAGAATTTTGCATTCCCATATTCAAACGTGTAGTAATATTCAGGCGGAGGTAATTCCATGTATCGGTAATAGTGATCTGCATTGCGTTCGTGGTTACCCAGAACAGGGTAAAAAGGTACTCGCGAAAAGAGTGGGTTCATGCTGGCAAAGAACTCCTGAACCCATTGGTTCTTTTTGAGACCATCATCAACAAGATCACCAGGGATGATTGTAAAGTTCGGCCTCAGAGCCCAAGCATGTTGCGCGAGTTTACCGTTGACTTTGGGGTTCCCTTGGGTGTCTGCTATGACCGCAAAGGCGAATGGGGTCTCAGGAAGAGATGCGGTTTGGAATGACGCGTAACTAGTCGCGATTTCGCGATCCATCCCATCCTCCGAGACGACCACTTGGTAGTAGTACCCGGTCTCTGGAGTCAATCCTGTTAGGGCTGCGGTATGTAGCAATTTGTCTACGGAAGTGCATGAAACTTCCTGACCAAAAGCGGCTGTTTCCCCATACCTTACCTTCACCTGTCCCGGCTTATTCAACTCACACACCACGCGGATCGAGTCGGTCGTTGCGAATTGCAAGTAGGGTTTGACGAGAAACTCGAAACTACGGGAAGGATCGAGTACTGGGGGGAGCTGAGTCCAATCTTTTTGGTGTTCAAAGTCGTGAAGGATCCAGGCTGGCTTCGCTGCAAGGTCGTACACGACGACCTGAGAAAGCCTGCCCGCCATCACAAAATGTTCGTTGGAATCTGAGTACGCCCCAAGAACGAGCTTCGCTTTTTTAGGATATAGGATTTTCCCCTTTTGATCTTGCGATTCACTTTCGAGTTTTCCGTCGACCCACAACTGCATCGATTGACCGTCAAATACTCCACAGACGTGATACCATTTTCCTTTTTCAATCTGGGTCGTACCCGAAAGATAAGTCATCCTACCGTCACCGTCGTCTGCTCCCGTGGTCGAGAGTCCGAAGGTAAAGTGGTTCCGGTTGTACCCGAGAACCCAACCCGTTTCTGCATCGCCATTATCTTGAAAGACGGAGATAAATCCGCCATCGGGAAGCGTATCGTCAAGACTCACCCAAGCACATACAGTTAGTGCTTCCTCGGGTAGGATCTTGCGCATCGCATCCCACTCTTCGGTTCCCTTCCAAGCATTGCTCAATCCGTCGAGTCTCAGACAAGTTCCTTTGCCGACTTTCTCAATGACGGGCTGGCCATCGCATACCAGGTTCGGACCCGCGATCGAATGAAGTTTCTGTTCGGATACGCGAGATTCTTCGAACAGCCAGCTGCAACGCGGGTCTGGACCGTCGTGTGCGAGGATCGCTGCTGGCAGGCATCCGAAAAGGAATACCAACGCCCGAAGTATTATCATGCTCGCCGATCTTTTCACAGTGGGCTCTTGTAGTGGGAGGATTCGTTTGATGTGCTTTCGGATATCGAAGTGACTATTCTTCCGAAGAAATCGTTTCACCTTGGTTTCTGGAACCATAAGCACTATAGACTGCTCTATCAATTTGTTGGGAGAGGAACCGAACGGATCCATCTGCAAAACCGAAATTTGCTCCTCCGGTGTGGCGCGAGCCAAAAGAGATTTCATAGGCTGCAAAGCCGGTCTGCCCGGGAGCAACACGCGGAGCATTCATGGGAACGCCCGTAGAGCCAAGGACCTCGGACATGTCCCCTTGGTTATTGGTGTCGATGTCGTCGCCTCCATACGCCCAATGGTCCTTACGACCGAAGTTATCGCGATTATTCTCCCGAACCAATCCCATTTCTGGTACGTCGCGAGCATCCGCTTCTGCTTCGCCAATCGCAATCGTGTTGGAAGTTCCATCCGTAATGGTTGCGATTTTGATTCCGGTGATTCCCCAGGAGCGACCGTTAAATTTGATACGTTGATGAGCCATCTTGTTCACGAACACACCGTCGAGATCATGAATAACCTCTGTGGCCCCTGATCCCCCCCAAGGTGCTGCTGCCGTTTGTCGTCTTCGGTCCGTGGTCATATACCCGGATACACACCCGAGGTAATTCGTAGGTGCCCGCTTCTGAACAATCCAGTTGTCACCGGAGATATCAGCAACAGTTTCCGGAAAACTGGACGAAGGACAACGGAACGTGGGAATTCTCTGTTCGCACACATAAACATTACGGAAGAAGCGATTGTAAGCACGATTGTTCAACGCTGCGTCTCCGCTAATCCCCGGTACACTGAACGCCCATTGAAAGTTTCCTTGACCATCTTCCTGGAACGTGAGAATGTCGTAGAGAGCTTTTTGTTCCATGTATGGGAGAATCAAGCTGTGCCAGGATGTGCCAACTTCGAACTCGGCTGCCATAGGAAAGCCCTTGAGAGCATCATGGAAGTTTTGAATCGAAAGATTGAGTTGTTTAACATTGTTCTGGCAACTCATGCGGCGAGCCGCTTCCCGGGCAGCCTGCACCGCTGGGAGCAGCAGTCCGACCAATACACCGATAATGGCGATTACGACCAATAGCTCAACAAGCGTAAAGCCCAAATGTATTGTTCTTGTTCTTTGAATTTTATTTCGTTTCATTCGACTCGGACTCCTTGCGTGGAACGGATTTGACGGTGAATTCGAAGTAGTTTTTGGTGCCTTGAACCACCGTTGCGGAGTAGGGAGTTGTCCCCGGTGACTCATACTCTTCAGGAAATCGGTTAAAAACGCCACCCTCCACTTCGCTCGGCTTGGCTTCGGGCTCGACCATCTTGCCGTCCTTCGTTACCCATGCGACGAGCGTGACCTTGTACTTTCCTGCCCAAATACCCGGATCGCCTTGCGGATGAACGATTGTGAATTTTCCGTCTCCATGGGTCATGCCGAAGCCGTAACCATGTCGATCGGGATTGAAGACTTCCACATCAGGAAAGAACCCAACCTTGCAGTTGGATACCGGCTCGCCGTCGAGAAGGACAATCCCACCAACTTCTAACATCGGAGGCTTGCCGCAACCCGATATGCCAAGCAAAAAAATTACAATGACGATGGCTAAGCGACTTAGCATCTGAAATCTCCAATCCGTCGTACGAAGGCCTGCGAGAGCTCGGAGAGTGCTATGATGAATGCTGTTCGATTGAGCACCCAGCAATGACTCTCGGCAGGTGAGAAGTTACCAGCCTTCTTTAAGAAACCTGCGAGGCTCGGGTGAATAAACGATGTGGATTCGATGACGATTCGACGTACGCACCGTTAAGAAATCGCTCAGGCAAACAAAAAAGCCACCATGTGAAATACGGTGGCTTTTTCGTACAGATCCAACGCGGATTGGTTTTACCCGACGATTAGTCGCTTACCATTTTGCACCGAGCTGGCGGTCAAGTTGATCACCGAGTTGTTCACCGAGATTGCTGAAAGCTCGGTCGATGCTCTCGATGTCGGTTGCTTGGGCATTGCTCGCCTCTCGACGATCGTTGCCGTTCCGGTCAGATGGCATCGGTGAGGCAACGGCCGTGTTTTGGCCTGACGCTTTCGCCGTACCGCCTACCTCCGGCAGCAGACCCACGAGGCTCGGCTCGTTGTAAAGCCGATCCGTCATTCGAGGTGCAATGGAACGAGAAAACAAACCCATTCCAGTACCACCGGCGGTCGAGCCGCTACCGGATAGTGGTGCCGAGGAGCCTCGAAGCGACTGACGACCCGGTCCTTCTCCCTCGCTTCCGCTGCCCG
>JBIJCS010000175.1:0-8788 GCA_044344575.1 Pirellula sp.
TTCGCGATTTGCGATGATGAACTTGCAGGGGTTTGAGCGCGGTGCATTGGATTTGAGTGTGTTGCCTTTGGAGGATCAATGGATATTGTCTCGATTGGCTACGGTGACACAGGCGATGGATCGAGAATTCGATCGCTATGGTTATGCCGAGGCTGCGCGAGTGATCTACGATTTCGCTTGGGATGATTTCTGTTCTTATTATGTTGAGATGGCGAAGCCACGGATGCAGGATCCGGAAGCGAGACCGTTGGTTCAGCGAGTATTAGCGCATTGTTTAGATCAGATGTTACGATTGTTGCATCCGATCATGCCATTTGTGACAGAAGCTATATGGCAAGAGTTGGGTAAGTTTACGATGCAGAGGGACTTGTTCAGTGATACGGTAGCTTCGGATTGGTTGATACAAGCTCAGTGGCCGAAGGCAGATGTTTCGTTGGTTCGTAGTGATGTCGAGCAGCAATTCAAGCAGTTTGCATCGTTGATGGGGGCGATACGTGAGATTCGTTCTCGGCAGAACATAGCACCGAAGCAGCGAGTGGAGTTTGCGGTGCGCTGTGCCGAGGGGGTAGAGCGAGAGTTGCGACCGATGGCTGCATTTTTGGAGAGTATGGCAGGTGCGAAGGGGGTGGCTTGGGGGCCACAGGTAGCGATACCGGAGGTTCATGCGCATGTTTCGGTTGAGGGGATGGATATCTATGTCGATTTGGGGCAATTCTTGGATGTTGCGGCGGAGATCACGAGGAACGAGAAGCAGCTTGAGAATTTGACGAAGCAGATACAGGGGAAGGAATCTCGGTTGGGCAATGAGGCATTTGTTGGGAAGGCCCCTCCTGAGATAATTGAGAAGGAGCGAGCGGCGTTGGGGGATTTGATAGAGCAGCGGGGGTTGGTTGAGGGTGCATTGAAGAAGTTACGAGCGTTGCAGAAATAGGGTAGGGGGGTGATGAGACTTTGAAAATATTAGTGACGGCTTTTGAGCCTTATGATCGTTGGACGACGAATTCGAGTTGGGAAGCTTTATCGGAGATGCTCAAGTGTTGGGGGGTGCCTGAGGGTGTGACGACCCGTAGGTATCCAGTGGACTTGGGGAAGTTGCGGGAGCGGTTATTAAAGGATTTAGCGGTGGGGTATGACGCGGTGCTTCATCTGGGGCAGTCACCTTCTGCGCAGGACGTTCACTTGGAGGCTTTAGCGGTCAACATCGCCGGTGTGACTTATCATTCAGGAAAGATGTATGGGCCATTGGAGAGGGGTGGACCTGCGGCTTATCAGAGTCAATTTCCGTTGGACGCGATGGTTGACGCGTTGAGCAGCGAGTCGATACCGGCTTCGATTTCGTATCATGCGGGGACTTATTTGTGCAATGCGGTTTTTTATCTGACTCAGCATTGGCATCAGGAGCGTGGGAGGAGATGTCGGGTTGGTTTCGCGCATTTTCCGTTGACGGTTGAGCAAGTGCGTCAGGAGGGGCGCGAGCAAGGAGGGGTGAGTCGATTGGAGTTAGCAAAAAGTATCGTGGTAATGTTAGATGTATTGCGTCGGCAGGAGTCGGATACGTTTGGGAGTAGGGTGGGTTAGATGACAGATTCGCGGATGGCAGAGTGGTGGAAGCGGTATGAGGCTGGTGAGTGTAGTGGTTTGGAGTTGGGTCAGAGGTTGTTAGGGTTGGCGATTGAGACGGAGGGGAATTTAACGCCTGACACGGATCGGGTTCGCAGGACTGGATATCCTGAGGTGGTGTATGGGGAGGGGAAGTCAACGGCTTCGATCCAGCGGGTGGTGGAGAGATTGTTGGTAAACGCGGAGGAGATTTTGGTGACACGCGTGTTGCCGGAGCAAGTCCGGGTGTTAGCCGATTCGTTTGCTTGGACGCGTTGGAATCATTTAGCAAAAACGTTGCGAGTGCATCGAGAGCGAGTTCCAGTAGCGCCGCAAGAGGTGGAAAGCGGGTCATTGGTTGGGGTGGTTACGGCTGGAACGACGGATGAATCGGTGGCGTTGGAGGCGATTGAGACGTTGGCTTGGATGGGCATAGCCACGGAGTTGATTCAGGATGTGGGAGTTGCGGGACCTTATCGTTTATTGAGTAAGGTACCTTTGTTGCGGCGATGCAAGGTGGTGGTTTGTGTTGCGGGAATGGAGGCGGCATTGCCGAGTGCGTTGGCCGGGCATGTTGCTTGTCCGGTGATTGCGGTCCCGACGAGTGTTGGCTATGGGGCTAATTTGGGAGGGGTGGCAGCGTTATTGAGTATGTTAAATAGTTGTGCGGCCAATGTGACGGTGGTCAACATCGACGCAGGGTTTAAGGGTGGATATGTTGCGGGATTGATAGCGGCTGGCGAGTGATTTGTCGTATTGCGGTTGAATTAGGACATGCGTTGAAACAGTTCAAGGGCATTTGTGGTTGTTTGGGTGGCCATTTGTTCATCGGAGATGGCGTGTAGCTCAGCGAGTACATGACCAGTGTAGGGGACGAATGCAGGTTGGTTGGGGCGGGTGGAGCGATTCGGCTCTGGGGTCAAGTAGGGTGCATCTGTTTCGACGAGCAATCGATCGAGGGGGAGTTGACGTGCGATATTTCGAAGCGAGTCGTGTTTTTTGTAGGTGGTCATGCCGGCGAAGCTGAAGAGCCCCATGTTGATAAATTCGATGGCGTGTTCGAGGGATGCGCAGAAGGAGTGCATGACACCTCGGATAGGGCCATTGTGAAACTCGTTTTTTAGGACAGCGAGCATTTCATTGTCGCAGTTTCGAGAGTGGATGATCACAGGCAGGCCGGTATCGCGGCTGCATTTCAGGTGACGTTTGAAATTAGCGAGTTGGGTATCCCACGGTGCGTCTTTCCAGTAGTTATCTAAGCCGGTTTCTCCAAGTGCGCAGATTTTGGGGTGGTCAAAGAGTTTTTCGATTTCGCGCCAATCCGACGGGGATTCTTGGTGGGAGTAATTTGGGTGAATTCCGACGGAGCCGAAAACATGGGTGTGTTCGAGTAGGGGCAGCAATGGGGGGATGGAGTGGGCATCGACGCTGACGCAAAGGATTCGATGGACGTGATGATTTTTGGCAAGAGAGAGAGTAGCATCGACTAGGGGTAGCAGATCAGGGTCGGTAAGGTGGGCGTGTGTATCGGTCCAGGAGTGCGACATGGTTTAGAGTTTCGAGTATCGGCGGTTCCAGAGTAATGATTTTGGAATAGGGGATTGGGATTCGAGCCAATCCCAAAGAGAGATGGCCAGTTTCGGTGCAAGGAGGCTTCCTTTGGAGCCGAGTCCGTTGAGGCAGATGAGGTTAGGGTGGTTGGGGTGTGGTCCGATGAGGGGATGTCGATCGTAGCTAGCGGGTCGAACTGCAGCGCGTTGCTCGATGATTTCTGGAGGATTGTAGAGCGATCTTGCGGTTTGAGGGAACCAGGTAGCAAATCGTTCGATGAGTTGTTCTTTGGCTTGGATGCCACAGGGGGAAGCAGGATCGGTATCCGTCGCGTGGCGATCGTAGGTAGCGCCGAGCAGTGCTGTACCGTTTGCGAGGGGAACGAACCAGGCATCTTTGTGGATAACGGAGTCGGTCGTGGCAAGGTAGCTGTTCGGTGGGGGGATGATTTTGAGGATATCTCCACGAGCGGGGTGAAGATCGAGGGGAGGGAACCAGTTGTGGGCAAGAGCACCGGTACCTAGTGCGAGGCAGGCGTATTTCGCTTCGAGTTTTAGTGCCGGGATGCGAAAGCCAGAAGGAGAGGGTTGCAGATCGGTTGGAAGGTTCAGGTGTTGCAAAAAGAGTGCTTGGTGGTTTTTTAGATAATCGTGTGTTGCTTGTAGGTAGCATTGGGTATTGAGGCGTGCGGCGGGCTGCATGGAGAATCCGCCCCATGGTGCATGGAGATCAGCAAACTGGTCTGGATTGTGGTGGGTTGCTTGAATGGTACCGTGAGGGGTTGAGGTCCATTTGGAATGGAATCGTTCTGATTCTTCGGGGGTGATGAAGATTCGCAGAGCGGGTTTTTTTGTCCAAAAGTTTTGCCCAGAGAGAGATTGAGCGAATTGGTACAAGTTGTCTGCGTGAGGGAAGAGGGAGTCGAATTCCCAGGAGTTGGCCAAGCGGTTTCCGGTGATTGGGGTAACAAGTCCAGCGGCGACGCGGGAGGAGCTATTGGGGTTGGGGGAGTCGATCATCGCGATGGAGCGTTGTCGGCGGATAGCTTCCCAGGCGATGGCACAGCCGGCGATACCGCCCCCGACGACGACTAGGTCGAAGGTTGTGGGGGGGAGTTTCTCGTTTGTTCCTTGGTGAGTCTTGGAATATTGATTAGACATACCGATAGGGTAGCAAGTTCTTATGGAATGAGGAAATGGCTTTGCACTTTGGGAGGTCAAGCACCTAGAATGGGAGAGGAAGTGAGTGGAGTTAGGTAGTGGGAGTTGCGATGATTTGCGGCTGAGCGATTGAATGGATTGAGGGGGGGTAATATGGAACCATTTCGAATTTTATGTCCGACTTGTTCAACCAAATTAGTAGTACGTCAAGCGGAGTTGGTTGGGCGTACGGTTCCATGTCCGAAGTGCAAGAGTGCGATCCATGTTGTCAGGACGGGTGAGGTGCCATGGAATCCGGGAAATGTCAGTGCTCAGGGAGTGGAGCGTGTGGGGAAGGAGCGTCATGTTGGGACGGTAAATTCAGAAGCGATAACGAAGGCGGATGCGGGGGATTGGGATATTGATCAACTGGATCGAGCGTTGGGGAATTTAGCGAGCCAGGAGACAGAGGGAGTCGAGCAGGGGGCAGTGTTGGAGGCTTCGGTTCGGGATCGCGAGGTGTTGGGAGGGGAGTTAGAGGGTAGTTATATCGATGGGGTGTATGACGTTGCCTCACAGGTGATACCTCCGTCGGCTTGGCAGAGTCGAAGTGCGTCGGTGAGGCGGCAGTGGTTGATCTTGGGACTGGTGGGATTGAGTGGATGTTTGTTGGCTTTTTTGGGTTTTATGGCCTTTCTCAAGACGCTTGGTGGGAAGACGGCGGTTAGGCAGACGGTTCCTGTGGTTCAGCAGCCTGGGCCGGTGGAAGTACAGCCGGGGCCGGTGGAAGTACAGCCTGGGGCTGTGGAAGTTCCGCCTGGGGCTGTGGAAGTACAGCCTGGGGCTGTGGAAGTACAGCCTGGGCCTGTGGAAGTTCCGCCGGGGGCTGTGGAAGTACAGCCTGGGCGGGTGGAAGTACAGCCTGGGCCGGTGGTTCATCAGCCGGGTTCGGAGGTTGATCAGGCTGGGGTGAAGGATGTTCTGCAGGGAGGAGAGTCGCAAGAGGTGTGGGAGCGAGTGCAGGAGGAGGTGCGGGAGGAGGCCGAGGGGTTGCCGGAGATTTTCAGGGAGTTCATGCCGGTGTTTGATCGATCAAGTCAAGCTGGCTGGACGGACTTGGGGAAGGAAGGGGATCGTACGATTGACCAAGAGATTTCGCTTGAGAATGCTCAGGATGTGTTTCGGGACGAGTATCATCCGCCGGGGATACCGCTACCGAGTTTTGAGGATCGCATGGGGAGGGGGGTGTTGCGAGTGGAATCCCCTCCGATGCCGCTATTAGAGAGGTTGGAGTGGTTTAATCGATTAGCGGGGCACGCGGTTGGTGTGGATTGGATGATGATGCGCATGGTAGAGGGAGGGATGGATAGGCCGGTTGGGTTGCAGTCTCAGGGGGGGGCGTTGGGTGAGGTTTTGGGGCAGATCAGTGAGAGTGTTGGGGCGACGGTTGAGGAATTGGGGGAGGGGTTTTACGTATTGAGTCCCAGGCCGGAGCGATTGACAGCGAAGTTGGCGGCGGATGGTTCGACGCGGTTGGGAGCGTTATCGGTGGGGTTTCCAGAGGGGAAAGAGTCGCAGATTGTGTCGATGGTCTGTGGGATGTTGGGGGTAGAGGAGTGTCGTTATGAGGGAGGGAAGTTGGAGTGGGGGGAGAGGGCGAATGCGGTTGAGCAGGTACAAGTGTTAGCGGGGTTGGATTCGGTGCGTGGTTTGCGGTTCGGTGAGCAGAGGGAGCGGGAGGAGTTATTTGAGTTCAATGAGCCGTGGGCTTGGTATGAGGCTTATGCTGCAGCGCAGAGCAAGTTGCCATTGGGGTTATTGCAATTGGAGGAGCGGCCGATTGTGGAGATTTTGCAACGTGCAGCGAGGGGTTCTGGGGTGCAGTTGATGATTGATTGGCCGGCGGTTTGGTCGCACGGGTTGCATCCGAATCGGATGGCATTGTCTTTATTGCGAGGGAGGAATTTTTTGGAGGTAGCGTCTAAGTTCATGGAAGATCATTCGTTGGTGTTGGTGCCATTGGATCGCAAGACATGGGTATTAACAACGGAGGGGCAGCGGCGGACGATGGTTCGCGTGGTAGCAGTGCGGACGGATCGGGGGATGAGTATATCGGACATGAGGGTAGCGTTACGTGGGTTGGTGCCGCGAGGGGTGGATGGGCGATCGTTGTTTCGCGCGGAGGAGGTACCGGGAGTCCCGGGTGCGGTATTGTTGCGGATATCGCCGCCGAATTCTTCGCAGTTGCGGGATGAGGAGTTGCGAAGTGTCTTTGGGTTAACTGCCGTCGAGGTCGATGGTTCATTGGATCGGGCGTTGGAAAAGAAGTAGTTTGGATTTGATTGGGGGAGGGACGGATGACGGGATTTCTTTGGGGTGATGAGGCGGATGAGTTTTTTTCTGGTGCTAGACCGAGGGAGGGTGGCAGGCCGGGGGACACGGAGGAGAGTCCGCTCAGCGTCAGTGAGTTAACGGCTTGGATTAAGAAAGCGCTCGAGGGTGCGATTCCTCGGTTTTGGGTGGTTGGGGAGGTAGGCAGTGTTACGTTTTCGAATGCGGGGCATGTGTATTTAACGATTAAGGACAGTGAGAGTCAGGTTAGTGGGGTGCTTTGGCGTTCAACTTGGGAGAAGTGCAAGTTTGATTTGCGGGAGGGGATGAGTGTATTGGGTTTGGGTAAGTTGGACGTTTATGGGCCAAGGGGGAGTTATCAGGTTGTGCTTCAGCGGTTAGAGCCACAGGGATTGGGGCCTTTGCAGATCGCATTTCGCAAGTTGTATGCACGCTTGGAGGGAGAGGGGTTATTTCGGGCGGAGCGAAAGCGACCGTTGCCGCGATTTCCGAGAAGGATTGGTTTTGTGACAAGTCCTCAGGGGGCAGCGATTCATGATTTTTTAGAGGTTTTGCGTCGACGTTGGCCCCATACGGATGTGTTGGTAATACCAGCGAAGGTTCAGGGGGTGGGAGCTGCAGAGGAGATTGCGCAGGGGATTGGTTTAGCGAATCGAATACGCCCATTGTTGGATGCGTTGGTGGTTGGGCGGGGTGGCGGATCGATTGAGGATTTGTGGGCATTTAATGAGGAAGTGGTCGTGCGGGCGGTGGTCGGAAGTCGCATTCCGGTTGTATCCGCGGTGGGTCACGAGATAGACGTGACGCTTTGTGATTTAGCGGCTGACGTGCGTGCATTGACTCCGTCGGAGGCGGCGGAGCGTTTGGTACCGAATCGTGAGGAGGTTTTGGGGGGATTGCGGGAGGTTCGGTTGCGGTTGGTGCGTAGCGTGGGGAATCGTGTGCGGGAGTGGGAGGGGCGGTTGGAGGGGTTAGAGAGTCGTCCGGTGATTGCGCAAGCAGAGCGGATGATGGATACGAAGGTGCAGCGGGTCGATGAGATGGAGTACCGAGTGCACGAGACCTTTGCAAGGTTGTTTGAGGCGACGTATCATCGTTTCGAAAAATTATCGCAGCGGGTTGAGGGGGTAAGTCCGTTGAAGACTTTGGGTCGGGGGTACACATTAACAACGGATGTGCAGAGTGGTCGATTGGTCAGTAGTGTGCGTGATGTGCGTCCAGGGCAACGCTTGCGGACGAGGGGAGTTGATGGTCAATGGGAGTCGATGGTGGAGCGGGTGGAGTTGGACGGTTGACGTGGAGGTGAGTTGACGTTTCAGTGAGTTGACGTTGACGGGAAGCGTGGTGGCATTGGGATTGAACCTTAGAGAGCAGTGGATTGATGGAACATCTAGAGCGGTTGCGAGAGTTGGATCGAACGGTGGTATGGCATGCTTTTTCGCAGATGGCGGAGTATGAGGGGTTGATTATTGAGCGGGCCGATGGGTGTTGGTTAACGGATGTGGAGGGGAAGCGATATTTGGATGGAGCGAGTTCGTTGTGGTGCAATTTATTTGGGCATCGCGTTCCGGAGATTGATCGAGCGATTGTGGAGCAGTTGGGGCGAGTAGCGCATGTAACGAATCTAGGGATGAGTCATCCGACGACGATTCGATTTGCGGAGCGGTTGGTGGAGCTTGCGGGGCGTAACTTAGAGCACGTCTTCTTTTCTGGAGATGGGGCTAGTGCGGTGGAAGTTGCCATGAAGATGGCGTTTCAGTATTGGAGGCAGATTCCTACTGCGCAACCGAAGCGAACGAAGTTCTTGGCATTGGGTCAAGCGTATCATGGGGACACGCTAGGTACGGTGAGTTTGGGTGGGGTATCGCGATTTCAGAGTTTGTTTGAACCATTGTTATTCGACGTGGTACGCGGTCCGTGTCCGGATGGGTATCGCAGACCGGAAGGGATGACGGAGTCTCAAGCTTGTGAATATTACCTTGGGTGTTATGCGAAGTTGATGGATGAGCATGAGGGGGAGATTGTGGCGGTGGTGGCGGAGAGTTGCATTCAGGCTGCAGCGGGTTTTGTGATGCAACCTAAGGGGTTTTTGAGAGGCTTGCAAAGACTGTGTCGTGAGCGAGGTGAGTTATTGATTCTCGATGAGA
>JBIJCS010000176.1:0-8786 GCA_044344575.1 Pirellula sp.
GCCCGAAGAACCTAATTCACCCGTTTGACGTCCGTAATCATCGAGCTTGTTCACATTCAATGAGTTGACGTCAATGCTGATCGCCGCTCCATTGGTATCGACAATTCTGTTATTCACAATCACCGGTTGTGAACCGCGAACGAATACCGCCGAAGCATCATTCTTGCCACGCCCTAACCGATCCGGATCCGAGGTGTTCGATTCCGTGCCAGCTTCGTTCAATTCCAATAATGAATTTGCCAACCGGAAATCTGCTTGATGCACTTCAATCGCATTGAAGGACGCGAAACCTCCTTCAATACGGGTCGTTCCGCCGGCGTATGAAATGCGATTATAATCGAGAGACGCTTCGCTCCCGTGACCCACGAATACCCCACCCCAGTCTCCTGCGGATGCAGGGGTAGCCCCCTTGTTACCTGCCGTATCAAACGTTCCACCAAATCCGTAACGGATGTCATTGATACTAGTCATCACCACCGGCAACCCGACGGTGCCTTCGGCAATTAAGTTCGCTCCGTTGGTAACCTCAATCCTCGAACCGCGATTCTTGATGATCGCGCCCGGATCGACGACAAGACTTCCATCCAATCGTGGACGAATCTTGGCAGACAACTCAACCAACGCGTTCCCGCTTACCGTTCCATTGTCCACAAACGTTGTCGCAATCGCATTGATCTGAGCAACGAACCGGTACGTTCCTCCACCATTCGCATCGCTACGATAGATCCTGCGACCTACGTAAGGTAAAGCACTGTTGATTGGAGGTAGGTTTCCTAAGCTAATCGAACCACCGTTCGTTACGGTTGCAGATGAAGTCGGAATCGATGCAAGACTCTCATTCCCAGCAGCATCGACGTAGACGAGACGATAATTGTACGTCCCAGACGTCAACGATCCGCCAATACCACCACGTACCGTCACGACCGTCGTAGGAGGAGAAGCTACATCGAGAATTCCCCCGCCAGCGGTACCGCTAACGATCAAGTTCTCCCCAAGCACATAAGGGATGTCAATATCGTCGAATCGGGCGGTAGTTGTAATCGTCTCAAGCGTTTGCGAAGCTCCAGTACGGGTCTTTACAAACAAACCATTGACTGTGTTGTTCACAACTCGATTGCCGTAGATATTCGGCCCTACTCGATCGTAGTCAGGAATGAACAATCCAGCTGCTTGACTCTTCGGATCGCGGAAATCATCTTCGCGGAAACTATTCGGCGTTGCACTCATCGCCGCATCAGCACTACGCGTGATTAAACTGTTCGCAATGGTTGGGCGAGAATCGATGATATTGATCGGCGTGATTACCTGAGAGACACCATCAACAATCACTTGACCACCACCAAACCGAACGTCTGCATGATACAAGGCGTTCAAGAATAACCCAGCACGCTCTTTGTCCGTCCGAGTCTCGTCACTTCCGTCAATTCGGTTACGGAAATCGATTCCACCCCAATCGCCTGCCGCTGCTGCTGGAGGAGTCCGATCTGGATTGACGCCAATTCCCGTCGTGTCGTGAATCGACGTAATGATCACTTTGCTATCCGGAGTACCGAGCAACTGTAAGGTACCACCACTGCGGTTGACAGATACCGTCGAGCTACCGACGCTCACACGCGAACGACCCATCTTGATAATCGCGCCCGCGTCAATCATCACATTGACGTTGCGAGGAACATCAAAGCTCGTTCCGTCCGCTAAAGCTTGACCCAATCGGTTGAAGCCAACCTCATACGCACGACTTTGAGAATTGCCTAAAATACGAATGGTCACCGCGCGCTGACCAGTCGGATCTGCCGACGCAACCGTGTTCGCTTCGGTAATTGCTCTGGCAATTGTATTGTATGGCGTCGCCAAAGAGCCGTTGCCATTTGCAGCAGCTGTCTTGTCAACCCAAATGGTGAATGCGCTGGGGTCTGTAGGTGACGTGCTTGTCCGGTCCGGTCGCGTTGGCACAAACCAATAATTGAATAC
The DNA here is from genome assembly GCA_044344575.1 of Pirellula sp. Classification (GTDB taxonomy): domain Bacteria; phylum Planctomycetota; class Planctomycetia; order Pirellulales; family Pirellulaceae; genus JBKCUI01. The sequence goes on from JBIJCS010000176.1 coordinate 1,972, forward strand.
CCCGCCAGGAACTCCGTCCCCGTCACCGTCGAGAGGCGTTGGAGAACCATCCGCATCTGTCAAAGTCGATGCCGCAGGAGGAGCAAAATCCAAACGCAAATCGTACTTGCCCTCAGAACGGCCTCCCAAACCTGAATCATCGATCGTCGGGTCGTAATTGGTGTTCCCCTTGGCACTCACACCGACGACATATTCACCTGGCTTGACGAAATCCAGGCTGATCCGCGGATCTTGGCTGAAATAGTCTTCGTTCGCTGCAAGCTGAACCCACTTAGGTTCCGTAGTGCTACCTTCATTGCGATATAAACGCAAACTTGCATCGAGCAAGCTCGAATCGTTCTGACGCTCGGCAAGCACTTGCAACGAGAGCGAACCGCCTGTTGCAGGAACAACGAACTTATAAAGATCGATGTCCTTACCTTCCGGACGCAGAATGTACTGTCCGTGAATGATGTCCGCTTCACCGGGGAAAACGTTCTCGACGTTTGGATCGGTGATCGGAGTGTTGTTCTGTACTGTCGATTGTGGTAACTCATCGGCATTGCCCAAGCCCATCAGCACGCCGATACCCCGCATGAAGGAACGGAATAATTCAGACCCGAAGATATTGTCATCAGCCGTGTTGAATTCTTGGCTATCGATCACAACCGCTGACTGACTAGCGTTCGACAACAAGGGGCCCGCTGCATAGGTAATGTTGTCGCCAGGTTGGTTAGACGCTACCGGAGTAATCGCAGTCGCAGGATTGATCACCTGCATATCACCGACTGCAATCGTAAACCCTTGATTATCGCTCTCGACAAAACGCACCCCAAGGTACTTCTCATAAAGTGTCACAACCTGCCGCGCCATCGTCTTCTGAATCTCGGTGATTGCATTTAACTGCACACTCGAGTTCGCGGTACCCAATTGCGAAGCGAAGTTATAGTAGATCACTTCGATTCCATCGGAATCCGTACGCGTTACGTGGTGCTGGTAACGATTATCCCGATTGCCTTGCTCGTCATTCGAACCCGGGAAATCCAAAGTGTACGGAGTCGTATTCTTAATCTCTGAACTGATGATCGCAGCCTTGGCACCAGCCCCAGCCATCCAACCACCACCCAAGTCCATCGCGGTACCAAAACGACTTCCAGGATCACTCGCAGGAGTCATCGTCGTTACATTGGTATTGCTCGCAGAATTGTCGTTTCCAATCCTCAACCGCAAAGCCGACAACGGCAGTGGGCCCGCGTTCGGATTCGTTGGATCCACCAAAGCATCCAAGTTTCGATCGAAGGTAAGTGCCGCGCGATTCAACGTAGCATCGTAGTTTACACCAATAGGTCGGAACGAAATGTCGTCACCACCGTTGAGCGTATTGCGAGTGTACACCAACTGGTAATAAATCGGCTTGACTGCCTCCGTCGCATTGAGATCGTCGCCGTTAAAGTACACATAGATCACGTTGCGCAACTGCGATCGCGTAGTACCCGTCGTAACGACCGGCTGCGGTACGACCGCTTGAACCGTCGGTCCGAGATCTAAGTCAAAGCGAACGCTCCTGGAAACCCCACCATTAAACGCAAAACCATCGACATTGCGCAGGGCGAATGGCCCGGTACCAAAGATGTCGATCAAGTACAAATCATCCGGTAATGTCTCCGCGAAACGAATGATCACTTCACGCTTCGACTCCCCTAATGCAATATACGCTGGGGTAATCAACTGATCGTCACCGCCGACAAGCGTTAACGGAGAGTAGTTGATCGGATTGCTTCCGATACGCGTTAAACGATCACCGCTGACCAAACGGGCAACGACCAAAGCCTGAGCTTCCTTCGAGCTATTGACCGCGTCGATCACTTCGCCAACCGTCGTCAAAGCACGAGGATTGCTGTTGAGCTCCACCCGAATCGTCGTACCACTGACAATCACATTCGGTGGTGCAGGAACGACAAACTCCCTCGATGTGAACTCGATCCGCACCCCTCCTGCAGTCGCTGCAGAACCGGTCGAGACAAACTCAGCCTGAAGCGTCGTCAAACCAGAATTGAAATTGGTAGACGCGCGAGCAGAATCAGCTCCCAACAACGGGAAAGCTTGATTCGCTACCACCGAGTCCGCGATGACCGTGTTTCCAAATCCTCGCAAGAACGTCGTTACAATCAACGACGATACCGCCGGATCAGAATTCATCGCCGCGACCAAATCATTCGCCGTGGTCTTAAACCCAGGCGCAATGTTCACGTCGACGTTGATACGCTGCCCCTGCACACTCAAAATTGGGTAACTGGCTGGCTTACCCGCAGGCCCCACTGTTCGGGATGACTTGGTAAAGAAAATCTCAGTCCCGTTGCCCTGCTGGCCAGGCAACGAAGCACTAAAATCCACCACCGCTTGACCATTGGTACCAAGGTCTGTCGTCAAATATGCAGAACTCAATACCCCATCCGACCCAGCTCGCTTGATCTGAATCCCATTGAGCGTCGTCGGATCCAACTCCGCCCCGTCATCAAATCGAAGTACCAACTCCCTCGGACTCGTCTGAAGCACCGTTGGCGTAACACTCGCCCCCAACGCAATCAACGAACCCTCGTTCGGTTGAACCCCAATCAGTTGCGGCCCTGTCGTCATCAGTTGACGTGTTTCGAGCGTTTCCAAGACCGATTGCCGTAAAACTTGCTTGCGACGAAGCTTGGTACGGTCGGATCGGTTGCGGTTGCTGGAGGAAGACCCACTCCCAAAACCAAAGGTGGTCATCGAGAAACCTCTTACAGAGCCTATTCTTAAGGAAAAAACAAAAATTCGGCAAAATCGACCGATGCTGAGTCTAATTCGGGGACCTAGCTTTGCAATCATTCCCAAGGGGAACCCCAAGTGAATCCGACTCCCTAAATCTGCACAGTCACAAGACTTACTCGATTTTTAAGAGCCAAATCCGCTTCGGATGCTACAATTGCAGGCGATCCTTTGGAGCATCCAACCGCTCTGAAAGTTCCCATCGAACCCCCAAGCCGGCGAATCCCCCCCGGAATTTAGCGAAAATCACTTCTCGATCGGAAGCCCGAACGCTAGATTCCGTATCATTCCTAATTCGGGTGATTACCCTGGCAAAGCGATCCTTTTTCTTTCATTAAAGTACGGAATTTCAATGTTCCAGTCCCTACAAGATGGCCTTCTGTCCGCCTTTAAGTCCCTTCAGGGTAAAGGTAAGCTGACAGAATCGAATATGCGGGATGGGATCGCCCTGGTTGAGCGATCCCTAGTCGAAGCCGACGTCAATATCGATGTCGTCCGCAAATTCGTTAAAGATGTCGCAGTCGCCGCCGAAGGACGCCGCGTCCTGCTAAGCCTCCGACCCCACGAAGAGTTCGTCAAAATCGTCTTCGAAGAACTCGTCAACCTCCTCGGACCCGTCGACAACAGCCTCCCACTCAAACGCGGCCAAGTCTCAACCATCATGATGTGCGGACTGCAGGGTGCCGGAAAAACCACCACCTGCGGTAAATTAGCGATGCTCATCAAAGAGCAGAAACTCAAACCTTTCCTCGTCGCAGCCGACCTCCAACGACCCGCCGCTATCGAACAACTCCACGTTCTCGGACGCCAACTAAACGTAGGAGTCTTCAGCAAACCCGGTGAATCCGACCCCGTCGCCGTCTGCCGCGAAGGCCAAGCCGCCGCTCGTGCCGCTAACGCGGATGTCGTGATCCTCGATACCGCAGGTCGACTCGCCATCGACGCGGAATTGATGGAACAACTCAAGCAAATCGACAAACAGATCGAACCAAACCAAGTCCTCCTCGTTGTCGACGGGATGACGGGCCAAGACGCAGTCAACAGCGCCAAAGCCTTCAACGATGCCCTCAACCTCGACGGCGTCATCATGACCAAACTCGACGGGGATGCCCGCGGCGGCGCCCTGCTAAGCGTCAAAGCAGTGACCTCCGTTCCAATCAAGTTCATCGGTACGGGCGAACACCTCGATGCCCTCGAACCCTTCCGACCCGAAGGGATGGCAAGCCGAATTCTCTCCATGGGAGATATCGTCGAAGTCGCTCGTGAAGCCCACCGAATGATCGACGAAAAAGAACGCAAAAGCCTCGAAGAACGGATGTCCAAAGGGATCTTCACCCTCGCTGACTTCCGCGACATGATGCAAAAACTGCGCAAACCAGGTCTCATGACCAAAATGCTCAGCCTCATGCCTGGCATGGGCGAACTCTCCAAAGTCATGGGAAGCATGGACAACGAAAAGGAAATGAGCCGCCTTACCGGTATCGTTGACTCGATGACCCCCGAAGAACGGCGAAATCCCAAAGTCATCGATAGCTCCAGAAAGAACCGAATCGCAAAAGGTTGCGGCGTGAATCCGAACCAAGTCTCGGATCTGATCAAACAATTCGAAATGATCGGCCCAATGCTCCAAATCGCAACCTCCGGGTCCATGGCCGACAAAATGAAAATGCTTCAGCAAATGCAAGGCATGATGGCCAACAATCCCTTCAATCCCACCGCAGGAATGAAACTCAAAGGAAACACAGGAAAACGCCTGAGCCCCAAAGAGAAAGAGAAACTGCAAAAGGAACGCGAACGCCTACTCCGCAAAAAGAAACGCAACTAAGCAACCGTTTCGTCTTCTCGGCCTACTGCACACCACCCTCGGCAACTCACCCGTCAACAACACGGCTTGTTGCCGAACATCCTTTGCTGTTCTCACCAGTAGAACATCCCCCAGACCCGCAACCACCAGCCGAGCTGCCCCCCCCTCCCCCGCTGCACCCCCCTCCCTCGCCGCAGCTCGGGCCACATCCCTCTCGAATCCGAGTTGCAAAATCAGACTCGCTCACGCTCCGCTCATAAACGCGCAGTAACTCAGAATGCAATTCCGTAGCGCGCGGACTCGGCTCATCAAGATAATGAAACGCCACATGCCGACAGTCCAAACTCGATTCAATCTCCACGAGCACATCATCGACGTGATGCAAAGACAGAAACGCCTGGCACGGCTCCACGCACTCCCGATTCAATTCCACCAACTTCTCCCAAAGCCATCGATCCTCCGGAGTCGCTCGCCGTACACATTTCGCCGTTACGGAGGCTACCCCCCCATCGATCTCCTCGTCGCAACACTCAGCAATGTAGCGTCCAAGCCGCAATCCGTTCGCCGTACGACAGACAATCCACTCCCCTCGCTGCAACACATGAATACCAACAAAAAATGGAACCAACGACGAAGCTCGCTCCAAACGTGCTAAACCGCAACGTACCCCCGCAACCTGACTCATACTTGCCCCGCACTTGTCAACGTTGAATCTCCCCGCTGCAAATGCAACTCTTGCAACCACTCCATCGCTTGCTGCATCTTCTCCCGATCTACCTCATGCACCGAAAGACTCTGGCCCACACTGCGCAACATCGTTAACGTTAATCGTCCACCGAGATGCTGACGGAACTCCTCAAGCCCATCAAATACCAGACTCGACTCCAGCATCGGATCATAAATCGGTAACTGCATATCGATCAAAGCTTGAACCGCACTGATCGCATCGCTGCGATCCAGTCCGAATTTCAGGTGCGAATACAACGTATCTAACGCCACCCCAATCGATACAGCCTCACCGTGTCGCAATCGGTAATTGGTGATCTGCTCTAGTTTATGCGCTGACCAATGTCCAAAGTCCAACGGTCGAGCTTCCTGCATCTCAAATGGATCCCCTCCATGCGTAATATGATGCAAATGCATCAAAACACTAGAACGAATCGCCGGCATCACTGCCGTCCAATCCCGCGCTGCGATATCCTTCGCATGCTGACAAAGATAACGGAACGCCGATGCACTCTTGAGCAATGATACTTTCACTGCCTCAGAAAACCCCGCGCGAAAATCACGATCCGGGAGCTTCGCAAGCAAGCTCTGATCGTTCACAACCCCCCACGGTACTGCAAACGTACCCTTCCAGTTCTTTTTGCCAAACGCGTTGATCGCGTTCTTGACTCCTACCCCAGAATCAGCCTGCGCTAACGTTGTCGTCGGAAATCGCACCAACCGAATCCCGCGGTGCGCAATCCCAGCCGCATACCCGACCGCATCGAGCACTGCACCACCCCCAACCACGACGATGTAAGAACGCCTATCCAATCCGTCCGACTCTATCTTGGAAAAAATACGATCTACCGTCGACTCATCGTTCTTGACCCCCTCGCCACCAGTTATCCGCTGAACGTCAGAAACCATTTCCAATTCACCTGCATGATCTTGCATGCAACGGTGGAGCTTCTCAAGCAAGATCGGCTGAGCAGCGACCACCGAATCGTCGACCCACCACTGCAACCTCGCCCGTACCGCCCCTGCACCACCCTCTCCCGTCTCGCGTTGAAACAAAGGCATCAAGGAGTCCCAGTCCACCCCAAAACAGTCCCGCGTAAATCGCAACCGCAATACCTGAGGTACGGAAAAATTCACATCGAAGGAATCTTCGGAAATCGACCAAGGAATCGATGCCATGATAGTTGTCTAGGTGGGAGGATGCTGCCCAAGCCGAAAATGGGATTCTTAGAGGCTCAAGCTCTCGAGGCGGGTGTCTCTATTCTACCCACCAACTGCGTTACTTCCAAAGTGCCTGATCACACAATCAGCAAATCGTTCCATTTCTTCCAGTTGCGGACTGCACTGCAATAACAACAAATTTACCCCAACTTCCGCAAACTCCCCGATCTGATCGACCACCTGCTGATGGGTTCCGACTAGCCCCGCCTGCAATCCCCTATTACTAACCGAATAATCCTCCAAACTGACCTGACGCTCCAATTGTGTACCTGCCAACCACTGC
>JBIJCS010000177.1:0-8785 GCA_044344575.1 Pirellula sp.
TCCCCAATGAACACCGTACTGAGGTGAATCCAGGAGATCATCGATCCATCGCGAGAGGACTTCGTTGCGTTGCGTTTTGTTTGTGCACTGATCCCACTGTGTTACGAACGCGTCGACTTGATGAGAAGTAGGGGGGAGGCCGAGCAGATCGAAATGCATGCGTCGGAGCAAGTCTTTGGGTTTTGCTTCTGGTGCTGGGGTAAGGCCATTGCTTAGCAGTTGTAGATGGATTTGTTCATCGATCCATTCGGTTGGGGGAACGTTGGTTAGCGTTGCTGCAAGAAGGGGTTGGAAGGCCCACCATTGTTTTGCGGTTTGGGCGTTCATTCCGGCGATTTTTGTTTCTGCTTTGCGAGGGTCGATGGCACCTTGTTCGATCCATTGCGTTAGAGCTTCGATGGCTTCGTTAGGGAGTTTCCCGCTCGGTGGCATTTGCAATGCAGAGTCGTCGTAGTGGACGGCTTGGATGAGCAAGGAATCTTTAGCGTTTCCGGGGATGATGGACGGTCCTGAGTCTCCTCCTTTTTGCCATCCGTTTTGTGATTCGAGGGTCAATCCACCTTTGGAGCTGGTTCCGCTGTGGCACTCATAGCAGTGTTCGACGAGGATTGGTCGAATGCGTGCTTCGAAGAATTCTTCTTTGGCATCGGTAGGGTTTTGAGCGGCGCATTGAGGCAATGCGAAGTTGCCGAGGCAAGCGAGGCTAGCGGCCAACAAGCAGATTGTTAAGTGTTGGATTGGACGGTTCATCGAAGGTCGTCGCAGGGTTTGGAGGGGGGATTGGCGGAGGGATCTGAAGTGCAAGCAGTGAGTGAGGAAATCGCAAGAACGAATTGCTTATAGGACTGGAAAATGGTGGATATTTCATACTGCGTTAACGCAATCCTTACACGGCAAGGCAGTCTTCATGATTTCTTAACGCAAGCATAACAGTTGCTTCATCGAAATGCGAGCATTACTTCCTAGAGTATTTGCAACACGAAGGCAGCACGCAGGCTGTGCCTTGAAATCCCATCCAAGGTGGATGGTGGGGACGAACTGCGAAGGTTTCTGAAGGACGGAGTGTCCGGGGTGGAACCAGTCGCCTTGCACATCACACAGGGAATAGAGGCTGATGAAGAAGTATACCGGAGATCGGCGTGGCGCGTTTACGCTTGTAGAACTGTTGGTGGTCATAGCGATCATCGGGATTTTGGTGGGGTTGCTGTTGCCAGCCGTGCAAGCAGCGCGAGAGGCAGCGCGGCGGATGTCATGCAGTAGCAATGCACGGCAGTTGGGGTTAGCGCTCATGAATTATGAGAGTGCCTACAAGCGATTGCCTCCGAGTCGGATTTCGATCAACAATCCTGTATTCCAGGTTTCGTGGCCTGCGATGATTTTGCCGATGATCGAGCAAGGTCCAAGCTTTGCGAGCTACAATTTTAACCGACCTTGGTATGAGCCGATCAATGACGTGGTGACGACGACGCAGATTCCGGTCATGATTTGTCCATCGAGTCCATCGCCTAGGGACTTGCCTCCGCAGAATCTGTACACGGCGATTTCGAACAATGTTCGAACGGATCGTCCGATTTGGGGCTATTCGGATTATGGGTCTATCAATGCAGTGCGCAATGCTGCGTTTGTTGCAGCGGGTTTGCCAAGCATAGGGACGCGTGAGGTGATGGCAGCGATGGGACGTGGCCCTGAGGGAGTCAAGTTGGCATCGATACGCGATGGTCTCTCGAACACGTTCTGTTTGGGTGAGGGGGCAGGTCGGCCGTCGATGTATGTCAGTGGTAAGAAGACAACGAATCCTCGTCAGGGGAACATTGCATTCGGTACTCCTGTTGTTGCGGACGGATGGGGTTGGGCGGACATCAATGGTGGATTTAGCGTGGACGGTTCCGATGCTTTGGGCAACCAGAACAGCACATCGAGTTCCGGTGCGACGACCGTGGTTGGTTCGTGTTTCTTGAATTGCACCAATGACTCTGAGTTCTACGCATTTCATGGTAGTGGGGCGCACTTCGTGATGTGTGATGGTTCCGTACAGTTTATTGCACAGAGCGTTACGGGATCTGTATTTGTAGCGCTGTGCACCCGTGAGCAAGGTGACATCGCTTCGGTACCTGACTAGTACTGATTTGCTTGTTGCGTTTGAAGTGCCAATGGAGCCTGTGTGGGGAAAACCATGCAGGCTCTGTTATTAGGGGCGGTTGCATGAAGGCAGTCGTCGAAGAAGAGATATTTGTTGGTGGAACGTCACGCGTGAACAATGGATCGCATTTGATGATCCGCATGCATTGAATGACCCTCGCTATAGAGCAGTGAAAGAGCTATCGATGATTCAGACCTATGTTCCGAAGATGGGCAATTACCGGCTTGCAGACTGTTTAGGTTTGGTGGTGTTATTGCCTCTTGTGCTTTTTGGGTTGGCACCGAGTTTCGGTCAGGATTTTGCGGTTGGTAAGAAACCTGAGTTATTAGCGGTAGCAAGGGTTTCGGGTGAGTATCGAGATCGAAGTGGGTTGAGTGGGATGTTGGAGACAAACACACCCGTGAATGCATTTGGTGGGCTATCGGCGATTGAGTACACGGGTCAGGAGAACCGGTACTATGTTTTATCTGACCGGGGGGCTGGGGATGGTGCTGCGAGTTTTCCTTGTCGCTTTCACACGGTGGAGTTGGCGTACAACGAGCGTTTGCATCGTTTGGATTTTCGGTTGCTAGCCACAACTCTTGTGAAGGATCTTCAGGGGCGATCATTGACAGGTAGTTTGACGCAATTGAAGAATTGGAAGGAAGAAGGAAGGTGTCCGAGTTATGATCCCGAGGGGATTCGTCTTTTGAGAATGGTTGGTAGCGAATCCTCGGTGGTGATTAGCGATGAGTACGGTCCGAACATCGATATCTTTTCGTTGGACGGAAGGATGCTACGCTCGGTGATGATCCCGGAATCCTTTGGGCTCAGTGAGCGGCGGGCTGAACCGTTTCGAGATGGAGCGTTTACCAATCGGGGGTTAGAGGGGGTGGCGGTGACACCGAGTTTCAAGCGAATAGTCGGTGCGATGCAAGGTCCATTGGTGCAGGATGGTCGGCTTGAGAATAACAAGTGCTATGGGACTTGGACACGTTGGTTGGTGATCGATATGCAAGATGGTTCGATTGGCCAAGGCGGATCAACAGTTCAGTGGTCGTATGCGTTGGATGACGAATCGACGGGTGTGAGTGAGGTTTTGGCGATTGATGAATCGAGGTTCTTGGTACTGGAGCGGGATAGTTTGTTGGGGGCTGAGGCAAAGCTCAAGCGGGTTTATTTAGCGGATGGATCGGATGCGACAGATGTTTCGGCAGTTGAGTCGTTGAAGGGTGGGTTACCTTCTGGTAGTCGAGCGATTTCTAAGCGGTTATTGATCGACTTGTTGGATCCTCAGTATGGATTTCATGGGGACAATGCACCGGAGAAGCCGGAGGGGTTGGCTTGGGGGCCGAAGTTATCGGATGGGCGTCGATTGTTGATGGTTTGTTTTGATAATGACTTTGAGCCTGCGAACAGCACGATTTTTGCTGCATTTGCTGTGGACTTGTAGGAATGCTTGGGAGTTGTTAGCGAAAGTCGCGGGATCGCCAGTCGATTGGTCCGAGGGAGTCTGACAGATCTTCGAGGCGACCTACGACGACATGGACGACCCCTTTTCGATTTTCGAGCGTACCGTGAACGAGCCAAGCGTTGGATTGTTTGCAGATCAGGTAATGGGCTTCCCAGGTTCGCGGGTGTATCACAAGGTTGATGCTACCGGTTTCATCTTCCATGGTGACGAAGGTGATACCTTTGGCGGTACTTGGTCTTTGACGTAGAACGATCAAGCCTGCGACGCGTACGAATTGCCCATGGTTGAGGGAAGGTAATTCGTTAGCGGTACGAACGCGCAGTTTATGAAGTTGCTTGCGGTAGAACTGCATGGGGTGGCCTTGGAGTGAGAGGCCAAGAGTGGCGTAATCGGTAGCCACTTCTTCCATGGGGTTCATGGGTGCGAGGGAATCGGGTATTGGGTCATCCGTATCGGCGCCAGCGGCTTCTAGGAGTGGTAGTGGGGTGTGGGTTTTGTCTTGTCCGAGGGCTTGCCAGTAAGCGGCACGTCGATTGCCGGAGAGGCTTGCGAGGGCGCCGCTATCGGCGAGTATTGTCAGGGTGGTTTGGGAGAATCGGCAGCGTCTGACGAGTTCGCTTTGGTCGATAAACTTGCCGTTGCGGATACGTTCATCAACGAGGATTTGAGCATCTGCTTGGTGGAGTCCGCGGATTAGTTGTAAGCCCAAGCGGATACGGAGTGGAGGTGGTGAAGCCGATGAGTTTTGGGAAGGTTCGAGGGTGGACTCCCAGGTGCTTGTATTGACATCGACGGGGGCGATACCTACGGCGTGTCTTTGAGCGTCGGCTATCAGTTGAGCTGGGGAGTAGAAACCGAGGGGTTGGCTATTGAGTAGAGCGCAGCAGAAGGCTTGGGGGTAGTGGAATTTGATCCAGCAGCTTGCATAGACCAGGAGGGCGAAGCTAGCGGCGTGGGATTCGGGGAATCCGTATTCGCCGAATCCGCGGATTTGGTGGAAAACGGTTTGTGCAAAATCTTCGGAGAGTCCTTTTTTGAGCATACCATCGATGAGTTTTCGTTTGAATTGATCGATGACGCCAGGGCGTCTCCAAGCGGCCATAGCGCGTCGAAGCTGGTCAGCTTCACCGGGAGTGAAGTCTGCTGCAGCGACGGCCAATCGCATCGCTTGTTCTTGGAAGATAGGGACACCCATTGTTTTTCGGAGGACTTGAGCGATGGCTTCGGTGGGATAGGGGGGTTGTTTGCCGGTTTGTCGAGCGGTGAGGTAGGGGTGTACCATATTACCTTGGATGGGTCCTGGTCGAACGATTGCGACTTCGATCACTAGATCGTAGAAGCAACGGGGGCGAAGTCGGGGGAGCATGCTCATTTGCGCTCGGCTTTCGATTTGAAAGACACCGACCGTATCCGCATTGCAGATCATGTCATAGACATTGGAATCATCTGGTGGGATGGTTGCGAGGGATAGGGGTTTTTGGAAATGGAGATCGATCAGGTCCATTGCGCGGTGCAGAGCGGAGAGCATTCCTAAGGCGAGGCAGTCGACTTTGAGGATACCGAGTTCATCGAGATCGTCTTTATCCCATTGGATGATGGTTCGGTCTTGCATGGATGCGTTTTCGATGGGGCAAAGTTCCCATAGTTTCCCGTTGGTCATGACCATTCCGCCGGTATGTTGGGAGAGGTGTCGTGGGAATCCGAGGATAGATTCGACGAGGTAGAGGAATCGTTTTGAGGAGGGTGTGGTTGGATCGATACCGATTTGTTGGAGTCGCAGGGATAGGTTCTCGGAGAGGGATTCTTTGGTTCCGCGTCCGTCGAGGACTTTTGCGAGGCTATCGACATGGTCGTTGGACCAGCCGAGGGCTTTTGCGCATTCTCTCGCTGCGGAGCGAGTGCGATAGGTAGTGACAGCTGCGGTCATTCCGGCGCGTTCGCGACCGTACTTTGCGTAGACGTATTGGATTACTTCTTCGCGGCGTTGGTGTTCGAAGTCGACATCGATGTCGGGAGCTTCGTTGCGTTCGCGGCTGATGAAGCGTTCGAAGAGTAGGTCGTAGCAGCTTGGGTCGACGCTGGTGATACCCAAGCAGAAGCAGACAGCGGAGTTAGCGGCAGAACCGCGGCCTTGGCAGAGGATATTTCGAGAGCGAGCGAATCGGACGATATCCCAAACGGTTAAGAAGTAGGCTTCGTAGTGGAGTTCTTCGATCAGACGTATTTCGTGGCGGAGCATTTCGACGATGCGCATCGGTACACCGTTTGGGTATCGAGATTTTGCACCTTGCCAGGTGAGTTGTTTGAGGTATTCGATGGCTGAGAGTCCATCGGGGGCCCATTCGGTTGGGTATTCGTAGCGAAGGGAATCGAGGCGGAAGGTTAATTCCGTGGCGATTTGTTCAGTGCGGTGGATTGCGTCTGGGAATGAGCGATAAAGGGCCGCGATTTGTTCGAGGGATCGCAGAGCGTACTGAGCGTTAGCGGGTCTGAAAGAGGCGACTTGATCGATGGTGCTACCTGTCGCGATGGCTTGGAGGCAATCGTGCAGGACCATGCGATGGTGGTGGTGATAGAGAGAGCCGCCGGCGGCGACGAGGGGAACGTTGCTAAGGGTGCTCCATCGGTGCAGGAGTTCGAGTCTCTGCGCGTCGTGGGGGCCGAGGTGGAGGTGTGCGAGGAGGTAGGCGCGATCGGAGAGGAGTTCGCGAAATGAGGTGAGCCATTGTAGCCAAGGTTTTTCGTCGTAGGGATCGAAGCGATGTCCGGCGGGGCACCAGGGTTCTAGAGGGATGGGTTTTCGTGAGATCGAATCCGATGGGTTCGGTTCAGCGGAGGGAGTGAGATGATGGGGTTCCGTTGATTTGGAGTTTGGGCGTTGTGATTGTTGGGTTGTGTCTTCGTCGTGATCTGGTGGTCCCCAGCCGAGGACGGCAGAGGGGCGTCCGGCGGGGAGTGAGGGGATTAGTCCGGCGATGCATTCAGAGGAATGGTCTGCGATATCGTGCCAGGAGAGGGTGGAGAATCCTTTGGCGGAGCGAAGTCTTCCGATACTGAGCAATTTGCAGAGGTCTGCGTAGGCTTGTCTATTTTTGGGCCAGAGCACGACAGGGGGGCCATCGATGGGATTGATTTCGCACCCGACGAAGAAGGGCAGTTCGGAGTCTTTTGCGGCGGTGTGTGCTCGGACGATTCCGGCGAGAGTATCTCGATCCGTGATTGCGAGTCCGGAGTATTGGAGTTCTTTGGCGGTTGCAAAAAGTTCGTGGGCGTGCGAAGCCCCTTCGAGGAAGGAGAAATTCGACTTACAATGGAGTTCGACGTAACGTACGCGGGGATTTTTCATACGCTGTTAGTTTACTGCATTCCTTCCATAGCAAAGGTCCAGACATGTTGTTTCCTGAACGAAGAACTTCCACGAAGCGAATCGAGCCGCGTTGGAGTGTGGGATGCGGAGGGATGGTCCGTTGGATTTTTAGCGTATTGGTTGTTGGATTTTTTACGGTGGTACCCATCGAAGCGCAGGAGGGGGGCTTGGGGGTTGCAAACAAGCCGGGTGATTTCGCGCACACGGTGGTGCCAATACTCAAGAAGCATTGCGTCGCGTGTCATGCAGGCAACGAGAAGAAGGGTGGTTTTTCGATCAATACGCGAGAGACTTTGTTGCGTGGAGGGGAGTCGATTTCTGGGGGCGGATTGGATGGTGATCGTTCAGCAACGGAGGTATTGCATTCGGTTGCAAAGGGTTTGCGGGAGCGAATTGAAACGCAGGACAAGGATGTGCGGATGCCACCTGAGGGTCCGGGGCTGACAGAGGATGAAAAGGTTGTTTTGATTGGTTGGATTGAGCAGGGGATGAGTTGGGAGCCTGGGTTTACGTTTGGCGAGCGTAGTTATGAGCCACCTTTGCGGCCCAGGATGGTTGAATTACCACCGGGTCAATCGCCGGATCGGTTGCATCCGATCGATCGGATCTTGGATGCTGAGCGAGTGGAGGGAGGAGGAGAGATTTTGCCGGTGGTGGATGATCGTACTTTTGTGCGTCGCGTGTATTTGGATTTGATCGGTTTGTTGCCGACACCGGAGCAAACGGAGCGGTTTGTTATGAGCGAGAGTGTTGGTAAGCGCGAGGAGTTGGTTCGCGAGTTATTAGGACGAGACATTGAGGTAGCGGAGCATTGGTTAACCTTTTGGAATGATTTGTTGCGGAACGACTATACTGGAACGGGATTCATCACCGGGGGGAGGACTCAAATCACGAAGTGGTTGTATGAGGCTTTGGTGATGAACAAGCCATACGATCAGATGGTTCGAGAGTTGATAGCGCCGACGAGTGGTGAGAGTGCGGGTTTTTCTGGGGGGATCAAGTGGCGTGGGGAGGTCAGTGCGGGGCAGACGGTGGAGATTCAGTTTGCGCAGAGTGTTGGCCAAGCTTTTTTGGGGATCAATTTAAAGTGTGCTTCTTGTCACGATAGTTTCATCGATCGTTGGACGTTGAAGGATGCTTATGGGATAGCAGCGGTTTACGCGAATCAGCCGTTAGTGATTCATCGTTGTGACAAATCGACGGGGGAGCAAGCAACGGCGGGATGGATTTATCCGGAGTTAGGGCAAGTCGATTCGAATGCATCGCAGCCTGAGCGACTCAAGCAGCTTGCGGATTTGATGACACATCGCGAGAACGGGCGATTTGCTCGAACGATTGTCAATCGCATATGGCACCGGTTGATGGGGAGAGGGATCGTTCATCCGACCGATGCGATGGAGACGGAGCCTTGGAGTGAGGATTTGCTGGATTGTCTGTCGAATGGGTTCGTGGAGAGTGGGTATGATTTGCGCAAGTTGATCGAGACGATTGCAACATCGAAGGCTTATCAGAGTCCCGCGGAGAGGATGGATGGAAAGGAGGGTGGTGAGGCGTATCGGTATGCGGGAACACGGGGGCGGCGGTTGACTGCAGAGCAATTTGTGGATTCGGTGTGGCAGTTAACTGGTGCAGCGCCGAGCAAGTATGATGCGGGGGTAGTACGGGTTGGGCCGCCCAAAAAAGCTTCGGGGGTGGAGGAAGGCGTATCGGGGATTGTTCAGGCGGTTCAAGGTGCGCGGGAGGTGAAAGGAGAGTGGATTTGGGGTTCGAGTGCAAAGAGTGCACCGGGTCCTGCGGCGAATGAGACGGTGTGGTTTCGAAAAAC
>JBIJCS010000179.1:0-8749 GCA_044344575.1 Pirellula sp.
ACAACTGCACGTGAAGGGTTACATCCGAACCGACGTAGTCTTCAAGCCTGGTGAAGCAATGTTAGGCAAGATTCGTCAAGGAACCGCGGGCTCGCAAGAGATTGCGCTCGAATACGCCGGCAAACCTGATTGGCAAATCACTCACACGCAATGCAACGAACCATTTGTAAAGGTGGCTTTCCAGGAAAAGTCGCGAAACGGCGGGCGAATTGAATACATGCTCAACGTGGCGATCGATGAAACCGCTCCTGCTGGCCCGCTGCAATCGGAAATTCTGCTCCATACAAACGACCGTAATCTAAAAACAGTTTCCTTGCGTCTGACAGCCGATATCGAATCATCCTTGAGCGTATCGCCAAACCTGCTTTCTCTCGGAAAGATCTCCACCGAAGATGAGCCCAAGCAAGTCTTGGTACTGAAGGGTAAGACTCCATTCAAAATCCTAGGACTTGAAAGCGCCCTCTTTGACCTTTCAAAAACCAAGTGGTCGGAGGACTCCAAAGCTCTGCACACATTGCCTCTCTCCATCAAACTCAAGGATGGCAATCTGCCGGATGGTGAACTACGTGATACGATCCAACTTCTGACAGACTTGCCATCGAATCCATCTGTGGAATTACCGGTTATTTTTCGTGTCAATGATGCGAAAGGGAATGGACAACCAGTTGTCAACCTGGCCCCAGCTAAAACTGCCGACACGGCAGATGCTGGATCGAACAAGAAGTAAACGAAAGAGCAATCTATTTCATTCTCCACCACTGCTCTCGAGTCACCCCGAGCTTCGCAAGCCACGGGGTGATTTCGTTTTCAAATCGCTTCGCATCGACTGCGTAACCGGCAGTCGGTCGGATGGCATCACCAGTGATCTCTTTCCAATATCGATTCAGTCGCCCCATCAATTGCTCCCGCGACCACTTCGCCGCTATAGACGCCAACGCGGACGGAAATAATGAGTCTCCTTCCACTTGAAATCGAATCGAAACTGGTGTCTCTCCGACAACGGTTGCGTAGCGACTCACTCGTGGTGTCTCCTCGAGCACTTTCATCCATGGAACTGCCGATAACGAATCGATCAAACTGTATCCGTGGCTGAGTAATCCTGCGTAATGCTTGCGTCCTCCCTGACGATCGAAGTAGATCTCTACCTCACTCCATTTCCCGGGATACATGTCGAGAAATTCGCGAAGTGTCTTCCAAGCGAGCACTACCGTCGCTTCCCCTAACAAATTCGATTTATTGCCACACCGAGTACATTCCTGATTAAAAAACCATTCGTCATAGATACGCATTCGAAATCCATGGAAATGGATCCCCAATTTGCTAAGTTTCTTGAGCGATTGTTTGCTTCTCTTCGCAGAGAGTTTTTGTTTCTCCTGGTTCTCCTGATTCTCCAAGGTCGTTGTTGCCGGAAAAGTTGCTGGCTCAAGCCGACTTGCGTACCAAGGACGTGACTCCACTCTGGAACAGTCATCGGCCGCCCAAGTCTCCCAGTGACAGTCTTGAGCACTGAGGGAACAAAAAAAACGAAGGGTTTCCCAGAGTCCTAAATGCCCAGCACCCGCGTGATAAATCTTCTTCGAGTCACCAAATGGAAGGTACGTCGCTTGGGGATTCCAGGGTATCGCTTGAAATTCTGGAGCGAAGGGCTCAAGTCCTCGCAATACATCCAATTTGGAATCCAACGACCAGCAGGTCAGGGCTATGACTAAAGGTCCAAGATTTGGGCCGTATCCAGCTTCATCCAATCCCATGACCAAACGCATCAGAATTTTCGCCTTGTTCGATTCTCCGCCGGCTCCTTCGACTGTTCATCGTCAGGCTTCATAGAGTCTTGGGGCTTTTTAGCGTCCTTCCCCGACGAACCTTTTTCCTGAGTAGGTTTGTCAGCGTTGAACATTTTGAACGGGAGGTTGTAGATGTCAAAATCAAGCTTCGGTAGTCCTCCCGCTTTCTCTTCCTTCAACTCTTCGCCATTCTTCTTGATGGCCATCGTTTCCATGTCGAGCTGGCCGACGACGACCAAACGCTCGGGGAGTTGGGTTAGGTGCAAGTTCGCACCGCGGAACCACTCTAGCCAACTTGCTTTGTAGCTATCCGGTGCGACGGTATGAAGCGTATCGAATCCAAGAGTCGATGCATGGGCCCCCGGAGCAAGCTTCAGCTCTTCCGGCCAACCTGTCGTCTGCCAAAGGCCACCGGTAAGCGTATAGTTGCCACCTAGCGTACATTGAAGCTTTGCATCGAGTAATCGTTGAGCCACCTGAAGCGATTCCTCGGGCGGTATCCCCAACTGCTCTTCGATTGCATCAAGCAAAAACAGATTCCCACGTGTGGCTTGTGCCGCTTGCCGAAACCCCAGAGTGTGAAACCAACCCGCAACGCGGCTCGAAGAAATATCGCGAATGGTCAATCGCCCTTGCGCCACATCTTCGGCCTCGACCACCCGTACCACCGAAGCGCAAGCTTCCAATATTTCCCGATGGAACGAGAGGATGCTAAATCCTCCCATCTGCCAACGCCACAATCCGATCAACGCTCTGGAATAACCAATCACGTCCGGTGGCCCACCGCCGAGTCCAAGGGGTAAGCGGTCGAGGACCGCTGGTTTTGGCCAAGCTCCCAGATACATTGGCAAGGTTCTCAGCAAACGCAAGGTCGCGATCAGCCCTTTCGTCTCTTCGGGGAATGGAAGTTCCAGATCTTTCAGCCCGGCGAAAAGAAAATGGTTCGGAATCGAATCTCCGGTGAGATCATTTCCTCGTAGATGCAACTGCACACTGACGACATCGTCCGTAGGAAGTTGGATCTGTCTAGCGACGGGAGGGGCTAGCAACAAGCCTACCCAGCCGTATTTGTCACTTCCTAGAGGTGCGATCGATGCCTCGATGGCTATCCGCTCCGATTTGGGTAGGGTTGGATGCTCAAATCGCCTCAGACCGACCATCAACGGATCCGTCTGTTGCCATTCCTTGGTGTAGTACTCTGCTGCGATTCGATACTCGGCGGCTTCCTCGGGCGTACAGTCCACCAATGGAACGTCGGCAATCGGCAAGAAACTGCCGCGTTTACCGCGAACCGAATCATGCCACTCGTCCGCAAAACGAATCGTCTCGGATCCATCGACGCGACGCTGGAACCAGGGTGGTAAATATCCTTCTTGAATTAGATAATCGAGTTGATCACCAGGTAACCAATTCGGTGGTAATAGCGAATTGTTGATTCGCTCGGCCGTCTGATTGGAATCACGAGGCATGAGTTTACCAGATATCGTCTTGGCCCTGCGTAGCGATCGCATCCCGCGACTCTTCTCAAGATTCGCGACTCTACTTGCAAGTTCTGCATGCTCAATCGCCGCGATCGCTCGCATTCGGCGTTTGAGCTCAATCTGCACTTGAGGCGAAAGGAGATTCTGAAAAAACTCCGAAGATAAATACCCAAACACGTCGTATTCATTTGCCAAGGGCATCAGAAATCGGGTGTAACGAAATTCAGGTTGTGCCCCGAGCGATTGCTTGGTCTTTTGAACCTCTAAAAATCGCTTCGCGAGCGTGCGACTTGTCGTTACGAGCAAATAGGGATCTGCTTCCACCATGAATGAACGGACGGATTGATCCGGCATGCTCAAGAACGATACAGGCACTCCATCGATCTCTTCCTGCCGTAACTTTGCTCCCTGGGCTTCCAGTCGTTTGGCTGTTGCCAGTCGTTCTTGCTCAAACGACCCTTTAAGTAATCCAAAATTCCGTGCCTCAAACACGACTCCCATCGTCGGGCCGTCTTGCAAGTAAAGATCATGGCCGATGATTGCCATATCTGAGATAACCGCATCGCCAAACAACTTGCTCAACGTTGTCATTTTCGTATTAAGCAACCGCTCTGCTCGCTCAGCAGTCTCGTAGTTGAACCCACGCAACTTGATCAATTGAGCAATATCACCTCCCCGCGATGCGCTCAGTTGCTGAAACCAAAGATAATTCTGAAACGAATCAAACCGAATGTATAAGCACTCTGGTGGAATCACATTCGCAATGGATTCTACGGGAACACTCTCCAATGATTTTCCTTCGGGAAGCTCTGGAATTCGGTTTTTGCTCCAACGCGGAGGCTGTGGGATCGCCACCCTCTGTGGCCTATCTGCCACACTCTTCGTCAATTGCTCTTGGCGTATGCTGTCATGCATCTGCTCCAAACCGGAAACCATCGCAATTGCCGGTGGAGGTTCGTTGGTACCCTCGGATTCCTTTCGCTTTGAAAACAAACCTTCCTTGGATTCCTCGAACCACGGGACAGGGAATCCGAATCGATTGGCAAGGGAGTAGACTAAATACCGCTCGATGAGATTCGGGTAATCGCTTCGTTCAAGCTGCCTCTTCGCTTGCTGGATGTACCCGTCCCACCAACTTGCGTGTAAGCTCTCCCATCGTCTCTCATTCAGCGAATCTTCGCCGGATGCCGGAACAAGTCTCACCGTGCTCAGTACATCGCCCTCTAACTGAACTTCTAAGGGCTCTGTCCCTGTAAACAAAAACCTTACGCGTACATGCTCCAGGGGATCAATATGTTCTCGTACTCGCTGAATTGCGCCCCTTAGACGCTTGAGAATGGCTCCTTCTCCCACTCGTCTCGCATTGTTATCTGCTGATCTCTGCGGTGGAAGGGGCTCCGGTTCGACCGATACGATCTCAATGGCGGGATACAAGATGCGATTGTGTTTCTCTCGGACGATCAAACGAATCGTGGCATCCGATGCAATCTGCCCCGCCGCTACGCGGATCTCGCCAACTCCAAGGCCAGGAAATCGACCTTGTGTACCAAGATATAGTGCGATTCCCTGAGACGATTCAGTACCTGGCGTCCCTGGCCTTGCAGTTTCTGGCCTTGCGGTCTCTGGCCTCGTCGTCTCTGGCCTCGTCGTCTCAGAGTTTTGTGCCGATTCAGGGGGAGATTGAGCTTGGGTGTGCAACGTGCAAAACACCCAGATCAGAAGTGCTATTCCAACCAAGTTCACACGTGCTGATTGCATGGTTGTCATCCGTGTTCGAACCGAAAAACTGCAAAACTCCGTGTCCCGTTAACTACCACTCCCCTTGGATGAACTTAGGCATCAGCTCCCAGCCCTTGGCAATTTGCAAACCAGTCGAAGCTGCCGCCACCTCGTCGTAAGTAGTTGCTTGATCGCTTCGCACTCCTATCCCCGCGATGGTAAAGGGAACCCATCCATGAGAGTGTTTTTTGGTGCTCACCGGCGTTGGATGATCCGGGGTTACCAAAATACGGTATTCGCCATGCTTCTTCAATGCTGTCAGAATCGGTCCGACAATATCCCGATCAATCGCCTCGAGCGCTTTGACCTTCTCCTCCACACGACCTTCGTGGCTCGCTTCATCTGGAGCTTCGATGTGTACACACACCAAATCGTACTTGTTCAATGCTTCTACAGCAGTACGCCCCTTGGATGCATAGTCCGTATCCAAATATCCTGTTGCACCCGGTGCCTCAATCCTATCCCAACCAACAAGTGCAGCTAACCCTCGCAAAAGATCTACCGCAGTGATCATCGCACCCGTCTTCGCGAATCGACTTGCAAACGATTCAAGCTTGGGGGTCTTGCCGAGTCCCCACAACCACAAATGACTGATGGGTATGCGCCCTTGCTCTCGTCTTTTTATGTTTACTGGGTGCTCTGCCAAAACATCGGCACTCTGTTGCATCCATTCACTTAACAAGTCGCACCCGGGTCCACGTGGAAAATCATCGATCACGGGTCCATCCGTCAAATCATGAGGAGCTCGGGTTTTCGAGTCAGCTGAAAACGGTGAAACTTCGTTTGGTCTCCCACGATAGATGACGAGATTCCTGTAGCTGACCCCTGGCGTAAATTCTAAGGCCGGATTACCGATCGCCTGTTGAACGCTCGAAAGTACGTCTCGAGCTTCGTCATTGCTGGCGTGGTCAGCAGTAAAGTCGACCATCATTTGGTCGCGAATGCTCACAGTGTTGCAACGAATAGCCCAGTCATTCGGGCCCAGTACAATCCCTTGCGCCGCGGCTTCAATCGGCGCACGACCAGTGAAGTAATGATTTGGGTCGTAACCAAACAATGTCATGTTTGCAACTTCGCTACCAGCGGGCAAATGGCTCGGCACGTTGTCAGATTGACCAACGATACCTTGCGTTGCAATCGCATCCATGTTGGGTGTGTGGGCAGCCTGCAAAGGTGTCCTGCCTCCCAAGCTATCCACGGGATAGTCGGCACAACCGTCGGGAATAATGATGACGTACTTCATCGCTTGTTTTGACCTGATCTGACTTCGAACCAAACAAACCTCTGCACATATTACAACACAAATTCCACCTCCCGAATACGCCAAGTCGTCTCCGAGAAAAGAAGAAATCAACACAGCAACCCAATTCGAAACCGCGTCTTGAGCATGGAACGATAAAATCATGCGAAGAGCACTGCGGTAGGCGACGACCGATTTTTAGCTTAGCAAAACAAAAGGGGCCTCCGGTTGGAAGCCCCTTACTGAATTGGTGCGGTCGTTAGATTTACAGCGAACGGACGAAGAAAAGAACCGCTTGAAGTGACTCGGCTACTAAAGCTTCAAACCGAACAGATCTCCTCCGTTGTTTGTTCCGGTCCCGCCTCGCAGTTGTCCCTGGAATTTCTTCACAGCTACTTCGCGTCGTTGCTCTTCCTGAGGTGCTTCTGCTTTCGCATCGGATTTAGCCCCTTCGGGCTTCGCTTGTGTTGCCTTGAGCGACAACGCAATTCGTTGTGCCGAGGGATCAATCGAAAGAATTTTCACCTCAACGTCTTGCCCCTCATTCAAAATCTGCGAGACGTTTGCCACGCGACGATGAGCTAACTCAGAAATGTGGATTAATCCTTCGACACCCGTTCCGAGTTTGACGAAGGCACCGAAGTTAGCCAGTCGAGATACCGTCCCAGTGATCGTCGATCCGACCGGAAAACGTGCTTCCGCATCATTCCAAGGATTATCTTGGAGCGAACGGTAAGAGAGCCCGATTTTTGCAGTCTTTGGATCAAAACTATCGATGCGAACTTGAATTTTGTCCCCTTCCTTGACGACTTCCGACGGATGTTTGATTTTTTCCCAAGAAAGCTGACTGACGTGAATCAAACCATCGAGACCGCCGATGTCAACGAACGCCCCAAAGTCCATGACCTTGCGGACTACGCCATCGCAGAGCTGACCAATTTCCAAGCTAGCCAAGCGTTCGGCTTTTTTCTCTTGCTTTTCTCGCTCGAGAACGGCACGGTGAGAGAGAACCAAATTTCCGCGACGTGGATTCGCTTCAGTCACTACACATAAGAGTTTTTGTCCGATATAGTCCGCTGCGGACTCAATTCGAAACTCCGAAAGCTGGCTCATCGGAATGAACCCTCGAATATTCCCGACTTTGCATTCCACGCCGCCGGTGTTGGCACTTTCTATCTTTGCTTCGACGACTGCGCCTTCTTCCAAGTCGGACCAGTCGTTTGCCGAGATCGCTTCCCCTGGAATCGCCAACTCATAAAGCCCTTCGTCCGCGTTATAAGACCGAATCACAACATCGAGCTGGGCTCCTTCCACCGGCATGTCTGTAAACTGAAGCAAAGGAATAACACCTTCGTTCGGTCCGCCGAGGCTGACGAATACGTTGGGCTGATGGACTTTGAGAATGCGTGCTTGGTAGCGATTTCCAAGTTCCAACGTGATACCAACTCGTCCAGAGTTCTTGTCGCCGATCATCAGGTTGTCTAAATCCGCACCCTCTAACGCAGCCTCCAATTCCGAATCCTCTTGCTGATCGCGCCGGCGAACACTCGGGACGGGAACCTTCGGGGCAACAGCCGGGGATGCGTCTCGATTCGATCGATGTCGAGGTGGCATCGCTTCCGCATCAATCTTCTCAGGTGCCCTATCTGACCCGGATGCACCCTTCGAAATTTCAGCGGTACCGTCAGCACTGTCTGCTGGGTTTCCTTGGGGTGAGCCAGGTCGCTTCAGCCGTTTGATCGGCTGTTGAACCGCCACCGTTTGCTCCTGAGCTAATCTCGCTTGACGAATTGCCTCTAAATTCAAGGGGCCAGAAGAGGACGGGCGGGCTTGTGAATCGTTGGGTTGTTGTGCGTCGGACATTCGAATCGTTCCGTTGAATCGGTATCTGGGAAAAGTTCCCGGGCTTTGAACTTGGCTAGTTTACCAATGAAAGCCGAAGTTTCTAGGCGATTCTAAGAAGGTTTTGGATCGAGTTTTCTCGAACCAAGGTTAGGAAACCACTCGAAATCGCGGCAATCCAACCAGGTTGGTTCGATTTTCTCCCCGTCGGTAGGCCCTGTAATTTTGTCGCTACCCATGCAACGCGGGTGTCCGATCGACGCTGATGGGGTATCCTTGATCGATAGAAATGCTTACAGTTGCCAACGGTGACTTTTTACGGGCATGAATCCTACCGCCTCCTAACCTCTGTCTACCAGCCGATGCTTGATCTTTGTTACTTCCTAACGACCAACCTGCCCCTTGCGGTCAACATCCTTGGGCAAAGTGTTGAAACATCGGACCTCCTTGTGATCGGATTGCTAATCCTCCTTGAGGGCTTGCTCTCCATCGACAACGCTTTGGTTTTGGGGATGCTCGTCAAGCGACTACCAAAGCACCAGCGTGCGAAGGCACTCTCGTACGGACTTGTTGGGGCATTTGTTTTCCGCGTGGTAGCCATTCTGCTTTCGGCATACCTTCTG
>JBIJCS010000181.1:0-8738 GCA_044344575.1 Pirellula sp.
CCGAGGAAGCCACCTTGGATCAATTGCAGAAGCGTTTGGCTGGGGACGGTGACGCGAGGACGGAGTCGATCCTGATCTTGTTGCGGGAGACCCGACGGGAAATCGAGCGAATCGCGCAGACTCCCGGAATTCAGTTGCGAAGCTTGGAAATTGTCAAGCAATCCAACGAGTTGTTTTGGGCGAGCATCGAGCAACTCGAACAGTCCTTAAAAATGTTTCAACTCGCAAAGAAATTGAACGGGACAGAACGGCAAGCGGTGCTTAGGCAGCGAGAAAGCTGTTTGCAGGAGGCTCGTGAGAGCGCTGAGCATTTACACTCTGCGGTAGCCGCGTTTCGGCAGGTCGTCGACAAGAATCAGGTGCGCGATCTGGATCGTTTGCAGCAGGATTTGAGCGATTCGATTGAGGCAGCACGGCGATCTGAAGAGAGGATGCGGGAGTTACAGAGTACCGACCGCTATGATCGAATGCTGAAAAACGAGCTGTAACGGCTAGGAACGTGGTTCGATGGCGTGTGAACTTCCGGTAAACCCGTTACACTGTTAGAGGATTTCCTGCCCCGGGAGTCCTGAAAATTTTTTCAGTAGCAATCTTTTCGAAAACGCGCGCCCAGCGACTGTCGTTTTTCTACCTTGTCAACGTAGGACTTTAGGAACTTAGGAGCCCACTTAGCGATGTTCAATGCACTCGGCAGACTCTTTCGAGCTTTCAAATACCTGTTCACCGGTAAGGTTGATGCGGCAGCCGATGCGCTGAGCACCAATCCGACAGTGATTTCCGCAAACTACGACCGAATCGTCGAAGAGAAGCGTAAGCGACTCAATCAATATGTTGATGCAGTCGGAGCGATGATCGCGCAAGAGGAAAACAAGAAAGCCAAGCTGACCCAACTGACGGAAGAAGTTCAGAAGTTAGAAAAGCTCAAATCCGGTGCTGCGGCTCGAGCCAAGCAACTTGTCGATAAGTACAACGGGGATATCACTGCGGTCAAGAACGATCCAGAGTACGCCAAGTGCCAAGCTGCGTTCAAGGACTTCTCGAGCACACTTGCTGAAAAGCAACAGCGAGCCAATGAGCTAGAGGAAGACCTCAAGCAATTGGTGGGCAATGTGACCAATCACAAGAATCAAATCCAAAGCTTGATGCGCGAGCTCGAGAAGCTCAAAGAAGAAAAGCACGATGCAGTTGCCGATGTGCTTTCCGCACGCGAAGAAAAACAAATTGCCGACATGGTCAACGGTATTTCCAACGACAAGACTTCGGCAGACCTGCAACGCTTGCGTGAAATGCGTCAAAAGGCTTCGGCCAGCGCGCGAGTCTCGCGTGAAATGGCGGGCTTGGATGCAAAACGTGCAGAGACCGAATTCCTCGAGTATGCGCAGCAAGCGACATCCGATGATGAATTCGATGCATTGATCGGACTGTCGAAAGACACGAAGGGCAGTGACTCCGAGTCCGCCGCTCGCGATACCAAGATTCCAGAAGCGTAAGCGAACGTTTCTGTGTGAGACTCTAGCCTCGAGCGCGATGCACGCGTCGCTCTCGAGGCATGTTCGACTTAGTGATTGAACGCCTTGAGAATAAAGGAAACGAAACGATGAAGATGCGTTACCGCTGGAATTGGTTGGTGGCTTCGTTGGCCTGTGTGTGTCTAAGTGGAATTGGTTGCAACAATTCCAAATCAGGCAACGGGGCGTCGACGGGTGGGAATTCCACCGCCGTGACGGGTAACACAGGAGGCTCGTCGAGCGCCAAGCCACAGACATTTACGTTGGCATGGAGCGAGTATCCCTCTTGGAGCATCTTCGGCGTGGCCGACGAAGTCGGTTTGATCAACGGTAAAGCGGGTGAGCTGGGCTCCATTGAAAAGAAACACAATGTTGACATTGTGTTGCAATTGGCTGGCTATGACGCTTGCATTACCCTCTACGGAAATTCCAAGGCAGATGCGGTCTGCATCACCAACATCGACATTTTAGGAGCTTCCAGTTCCCGCAATTCCGTTGCGATTCTGCCGACCTCCACCAGTGCTGGTGCCGACGCGTGCATCGTAGGCGGAATCGGATCCATCGAGGAATTAGCAGGGAAAACGACCCGGGGACTGGAAAAGAGTGTTTCGCAATACGCATTCGAACGCTGCTTAGAAAAGCTCGGAAAGAACCCGGCTGATTACCCGTTCTCTAATATGGATCCTGAGCAAGCCGCACAAGCGTTTCAAGGCAAAGATGCCAACGTCACTTCGATTATGGTTTGGAATCCGTTTGTGATGCAGTCCCTGCGGAGCCGAACCGATGCGAAGGTGCTGTTTAGCTCTGATTCGATCCAAGAAGAAATCATCGACATGGTCGTGGTCGGTAAGGATGCTCTCGATCGTCCAGGTGGTAAAGCGTTTGCCGATGCAGTGCTTGAAACGTTCTATGCGATGAACAAGCGGATGACCGACCCGGCTACTTCCGACTCTACCTTGGTCGGTATCGGGGCTAGGTTTGCAAAACTGGAACTCGATGACATGAAGACTATCGTCCAGCAAACCAAGTTTTACGGCGACCCGAACGAGGCGAAGCGACTCTTTGCCAGTGAGAAGTTTCAGAAGGAAACCATGCCGGTGGTCAGCAAGTTCTGTGTCAAGTATGGTCTAACTCCCACCCCGGTTGAAATTTCTTTCGGAGATGCCAAAGGTGTGATGGAGTTCGATACGAAATACCTCGATGCCTACATAGCCTCGCAAGCTTCTGGTGCAGCGGGTAAGTAGTATCTTTAGGAAGGAATCGCCTTCGGGCGATGGCTGATTCATGATCCGTCGCGAAATCCCAACTTGGCTGTTCGTCGGTCTGGCTATCGCTGGAGTAGTTGTCCTGTTGATCGGGTACGAACTTCTTTCGGTCCGACAAACCCGAATCAATCCGAAGCAAACCACAATTCCCTCGTTTGAAAAGCTCGCAGAAGGAGTCAAACGGGTCTTTGCTAAGCAAGGGCTGCCGGAGAACCCCAAGCCCGCCATGTTTGGTCAGGACATGCGAGCGACGTTGTGGCGATTGTGTGTTGGACTGAGTCTCGGTGTGACGGCTTCGATTTTGATCGGAGTGTTGATGGGGGCGTATCGTTGGATCGAAGCTCCCTTGAGCCCAGTGGTGATGTTCTTATCCAAGATACCGCAGACGGCCATGATGCCGATCTATTTCGCGATCGCTGGAACCGATCAGAAAATGTTCACTTCGATGGTCGCTTTGGGGATCTTTTTTTCCATGGCGCAAGCCATCTATTCAGCCGTGCGAGACAACGTCACGGATGAAGCAATCAACAAAGCATATACGTTGGGGGCTTCGGAGATGGAAGTTCTCTATGAAGTGATCTGGAAGCAGATATTACCGAATGTAATTGATTGCATCCGGGCGCAGATTGGTCCTGCCTTAATTTTTCTGATAGCTGCAGAATGGTTGATTGGGGATGTGGGGGTTGGTTATCAGTTGCGAACACAGTCAAGGGTGCTGAGCATGAACGTCGTCTTCGTGTATTTGTTCGCGCTTGGGATTCTAGGAGTGGTTGCTGAGTACAGCCTTGTGTGGCTTCGCCGGACCCTTTGCCCTTGGTTTGAGGGGAATTAGAGTTTCTGGGGGCACTTGCGACCTAACTTGCAATTCGGGATACTTCGAATGCGGGATACTGCTTGGTCAGTAGAGCCCGGGGATCCCACCTTTTAGCAAGTTCGCTAGTTCGGAGTGAGTTTTGAAAGCCACGATTGTTTTGTTGCCCGGGGATGGAATTGGACCAGAAGTTACGACTTCCGCGCACCGAGTTTTAGAAGCCATCGCCAAGCGGCATGGGCATGAGTTTCGCTTTCAAGAGTGCAAGATCGGTGGCATCGCAATCGATTTGTTTGGGGATCCTTTACCCGAAGAAACCGTCGTCGCTTGTAAAGCAAGTGATGCAGTGTTGCTCGGTGCGGTAGGTGGACCGAAATGGGACGACCCGAATGCCAAGACGAGGCCAGAGGCTGGTTTGTTGAAGATCCGTAAGGAGCTTGGGCTCTTCGCGAACCTTCGTCCGATCGTCACGTTCCCAGAATTGTTGGACTCATCACCGCTGAAGCGATCGATCATTGAAGGAACGGATATTCTGTTTTTCCGCGAATTGACTGGGGGCTTGTACTTTGGTCCTTCTGGCTGTGAGACGCTACCTGATGGGCAGCAGAAGGCTTATAGCACCGCAGTTTATACGACATCGGAGGTCGAGCGGATTGTGCGGATGGCTGCGGATGCAGCAAGGAAGCGTCGTAAGAAATTAACGATGGTCGACAAAGCGAACGTGCTGGAGGCGTCGCGATTGTGGCGTAGAGTTTCGGGCAAGATCATGCAAGAAGAGTATCCGGACTTGCAATACGAAGTTGTGTTGGTCGACTCGATGGCGATGCATTTGCTTAGTCGTCCGACTTCGTTTGACGTTGTGGTAACGAGCAACATGTTCGGCGATATTTTGACCGACGAAGCGTCGATGTTGCCGGGATCCTTGGGGATGCTTCCGAGTGCTTCGATTGGCAGTTCGGGACCAGGGCTGTACGAGCCGATCCACGGCTCTGCACCTGATATTGCCGGCAAAGGTATCGCGAATCCACTCGCAACGATTCTTGCCGCTGCGATGTTATGTCGACATTCGCTCGGGTTGCATACCGAAGCGGATGAAATCGAACATGCGGTTCGCAAGGTGTTAGCACAAGGGCACCGAACGGCGGACTTAGTCGCCAAAGGGACCGCATCCTTGGGAACAGCAGCGATGACGGAGCGGGTTCTCGAAGTTCTTTAAGCAGGCCCTTTACGCAGGCCCTATAAGTAGGCCCTATAAGTAGGAGAGCTCAGCAGTTGACAAAAGCCCACCAGTTGACCGACGAGCACGCCGAGAGACCGACACTCTGTCCGCACTGTGCATTACTTTGTGAGGTCGGCGAGAGCGTCCATTGGAACTCGGAGCATTGTCCCAAGCGACTTGTCGCATTGGACCGCATGGAGTTGCTTGGTCGCAGACAGCAACGCTTGCTCGAGGAATGGTCGTCCAACGTCGGACTGACGGATTCAACGTTCGCGTTGAAGGTTGGATCGCAAGAGATTGCGAGGGCGAAAGAGTGGTTAAGGGGTGCGGACCGGGTACTGGTAACAGGGCGAGTGCGCAGCGTGGAAGTCGCCCGGCGGGTGGTTGAAGTTACACGTTTGTGGAAGGGTACTTTGGACGAATGGGATAGCGACGCTTCGTTTGAGGCTGTGCAAGCGGTTCAATCGCACGGGGCTTATACGGCATCTTTGGGCGAGATACGCGACCACAGCGATCTACTGTTGATTGTCGGTTCGGATGCCATGCTTGATGCCACTCCCGGTTTGCCTTGGGCACTGAAACGTCCAGTGCAGGGCATGCAGGGAGGGGAGAGCAATCCAGTTGAAAATGGGACACGGGTGTTGTTGTTAGGAAGTTGGAGTCAGCGAGGGATTGAGCAGTGGCAGAGTGCCGGTTTTGAAGTGTTGGCGATGGAGGTAGAGTTGGCGTTGCTCCCAAGGATGCTAAGCATTGCGACGCGCCAGATCGAGGCCGCCTCTCGCAGTGGTAACGGAAAAACGTCCTTGCTGAAGAACGGTGGCGAACCGCAGAATGATGGCGTGACGAGTCAAGTGGGGAGATGGTTGGAAGAATCGCAATACTTGAGTGTTGTTTGGAATTTGCGATGTACTGCCGTTCCTTACCGTGATTTGTGGGTGGGAGAGATGATGCAGTGGATACTGCGTCGCAATGAAGAGCGTCGTGCGGTGGCGTTGGGGTGGAATGATCAAGGAGGTGTATTGCAGCAGGTTTGTACGTGGCTAACGGGTTTCCCGGGGCGAGTTGCCTTTGATTCCGATTTAGCGAACTACGATCCACGAGAGCATGCGGTCTGCAAATGGCTAAAGCGTTATCGGGGGAGCAACGGAGTGATTGTGTGGGTGGATGAAACGGCAGAGGATTTGCCGGAAGAGATAGTGCGAAGTGGCTTTCGAACGATTGCGATTGGATCGGCTGCTGTGGAGCACAATGGACACAAGTCGATGCAGGTTGGGGAAGGCAATGCGGAGTGGGTTTGTTGGTTACCGAGTTTGTTGCCCGGTGTGGGTGACGCTGCAGAGATGTTTCGTGGGGATCAAACCATTTTGGCAAGGTTGCAGGCCGAGAGTATTCGGGGTAGGGCAGGGGGGGATACAGTGGGTTGGGATCGTAGCGGGAGAGTACTATCCGTGGCCCGATGGGTAGGGAGATTGGTGGGGGGATGATTACAAAGCTCAAGAATGTGCGGTTGGTCGATGGGATTAGTACATCGGCGAGGCCGACGACGTTATGGATAGTCGACGAAGTGATTTCACGAAAGCCTGACGTCGCAGGTCGGGTGGATGCCGAGTATGACTTGGCAGGTCACATTGTGATGGCTGGTGGGATTGATTTGCACACGCACATTGGGGGCGGAAAAGTCAATTTAGCTCGGATGTTACTGGCCAAGCCACGTTCGGGGGGGGCTATTGAGAATCCGTTGTTAGGTCCATTAAGTACGGTGGCCCCATTAAGTACGGTCGGCCCTTTGAGCTCACCCGTACCTGGGACTTGGGAGACTGGTCGACGATATTTGCAGATGGGGTATACCACGTGCATAGAGCCAGCGATGTTGCCGGCGAATGCAAGGCAATCGCATGCGGAGATGCAAGATACGCCGGGATTGGACACGGGTGGGTATGTGGTGTTGGGGAATGACCGGTTGTTATTGCGAATGATTGCGCAGGGGGCCAGTCAGGAGCAGATCAACGCTTATGTGGGATGGATGGTGGCATCGAGTTCGGCTTTGGCGATCAAGGTGGTTAATGCTGGGGGGATTGATGCGTTCAAGTTCAATCAGAGGCGGTTGGATGTGGACGAGTATCATCCGCAGTGGCCGATAACGCCGCGAGACATATTGCGAACGTTATCGCGAGCGGCTGAAGAGTTAGGGTTAGCGCATCCGTTGCACGTGCACTGCAGCAATTTGGGGGTGGCGGGCAATATTGAGTCGACGTTGGCGACGCTGGATGCGGTGGAGGGGCGAAGGATACACTTGACCCATGCGCAGTTTCATTGTTATGGCGATCAGGGGCCTTATGGTTTTAGTTCTGCGGCGGAGCGGTTAGCGGAAAGGGTGAATCGCTCAAGTCAAATCACCTTGGATGTGGGACAAGTATTATTTGGGCAGACGATCACGTTGTCGGCGGACACGATGCATCAGTTTGGGAATCGCAAGTTAGCCAGTCCGCGTCAGGGGGTGTTTCAAGACTTGGAGTGTCAGGCTGGGTGTGGTGCTTTACCGTTTCGGTATCGGGAGAGTCAGTATGTGCATGGTTTGCAGTGGACGATAGGGTTGGAGTTATTTTTGCGGGTGCAGGATGCGAGTCGAATATTTTTGACGACGGATCATCCGAACGGGGGGCCGTTTACTGGGTATCCGCATTTAATACGGTTATTGATGGACTATGACTATCGGATGTCGATCTTTGAGCGGTTGCATCCGGAGGTGCGTCGGGTGAGTCGGTTGGGGGAGCTCAAGCGGGAGTATCGGTTGGACGAGGTAGCCGCGATGACACGTTTAGGGCCGGCGCGAGCGTTGGGATTGCATGGTCGTGGCCATTTGATGGAGGGGGCGGTAGCGGATTTGGTGGTTTATCGGGAGTCAGGCAATGTGGAGGAAATGTTTGGCGAGCCTCGGATGGTGTTTAAGCGAGGGAGGTTGGTGGTACGCGATAGCGAGGTATTGGGGTGGATCCCCAAGCGGGTGTTGGTCGCAGAGTTTTCGGGTCGGGAAACGCTGTTGGGTTGGGGGCGAGAGCGGGGAAATCGGCAGGAATGGGAGCAACAGTACGGATACAGTCCGGGGCTGACGGTGGTTCACTGGGACGAGTTACGTCAGGAGGGTATAGAGGTGGAGCGAGCCGGGTGGCAGGATTAGCTTAAATTCTTGAGGCTGCCGATGATAGGGCTTTAAAGAGACAGGAAACTGGGCTAAAATAGGCGAACTTGGAGCGAGAAATTGGTGTCGATTGCCGATAAGCTTGCGACGGGTTTTGCACCCATAGCTCAATTGGATAGAGCATCGGTCTACGGAACCGAAGGTTTCTGGTTCGAATCCAGATGGGTGTACTTGGCGAAAGCCAATAAAAACGCAGGGTAAACGTGAAATTACCCAGGCGAGCCAGTAGGAAACAGGCGTAGTGCATTTTGAGTACTGTACGCATCAAAGGTTTCCCAGGATGAAAAAACTTCCTTCCTATAGGCTTCACAAGGCCTCTAATCAGGCAATTACGCGGATTGCCGGTCGCACCTATTATCTCGGCGAATTCGGTTCGGAAGAATCGAAAAACAAGTTCAATCAGCTTGTAGCGTCATATCTGACAGATCCCAATTTTGGCATCGAGAAGGGCCGGCAAAGCATCGCGGAAGCGGTAATTGCATACCTAAAACATGCCGAAGTCTACTATCGAGCTGGTTCCGAGTTCGTCGGGATGCGGGATTCATGCAAACCGCTTGTTGAGTTGTTCGCGGCGGTTCATCTGTCAGACTTCGGAATTGCTCAATTCAAATCCTGTCGTCAGTACTGGATTGACCGCAAATGTTCCCGTCAGTACGTCAACAAGCAGACAAAGCGATTGCTACGCGTTGTCAAATGGTGGGTTGCAGAAGGTATTGCCGAGCCTACTTTGCATCAG
>JBIJCS010000180.1:0-8738 GCA_044344575.1 Pirellula sp.
GCGTTTGGGTTACTCCCTTCACTGGTTCCCGCTTCTTCATTGGGAATCCACAGAGCAGCGTTGTATCGATCCAATTTCCCATCGACGATCGAAAACACATCGGTGCCCATCAAGAGATTTGGAAGCGATGATCCCCCTGAGGCTCGTCGTAACGCTGCTAATTTGGCATCCTGCGCTAATTGCGCCCCGTGTACGGAGATTAGCAGTTGCGACCGTTCAACCATCAGCTCGGGAGGGATCAGCGGTCCTTGATCCCAAATGATGGTCGGTGAACCTTGAGTGTAGATACTCTCTGGCCATACCAGCACATCGGCTGGTTTACCTTCGAGAGCCTCCAATGCGCGTTTGGTTGTTTGGATATAAGCTTTACTTCCTTCTTCCATCAGTTCGATCGTCATGTCGAACATCGTCGGCATGTTTTCTTGGATTAAAAGAAAGCGTCCCAGTGGTTTAATGGGTGCCAGTTGTTCGAGATAGCGAGAGCGGGAAATCCAGGTTGCCGCAGTCAGGAATATCCAGACTGCGATGCAATTGCGCGGTAGGGACTGAAACAAATGGAACCACCATCGTTGGGTAGGACGTTGCGTCGATTGGGGATCTAACGGAGGCGTAGGTACTTGCGCGTTGGCAATGGCGTTTGCGTATGTTCGCCATGCAACCACTTGCTCGATGAACCAGGCGCAGGTGAGCATCATCAAGAATCCGACCCCAATCCCACCCACTTCGCTTGCCGCTTGCATGACCACAGGCCAAGGCGTCTGCGAGTGGACTAGCGAGCAAGCCGCGAAACCGGTGATGACATACGAGCGGAGAAGCTCAGTCGTTGTCCAAGCGATTGCGCAAGCCCAGGGAAGGCGAAATCGGAAGCGGTGATGCAGACTGATACCGATCCCCAACGCTACCGAAAAGTAGACTGCAAGGTAGAGCGATAACGCGATCCAGCCAAAGGTCAGCGGCCAGAAGGCCAGGCGGATACCTTGAAGGAGAGCTAGCCACATCAAGGAGGCGGCTCCCCAGCTTGCGAACCAATAACGGCGAGGCATGACGGTTGTTTGGGCAACGATACCCGCAAAAAGAGCGCAGCTGATCCAGCCGAAAAGGGGAAGTTGAACGGGTGGTTGCCCCAGGAAGTAAGCGAGACAAGCTGCAAGGCAAAGCCATTGAAAAGCTAAAGGCTTTACTCCCGTTCCTTGGTCCTTCATTCCGTCCCTATTCCTCGTTGCGCATCCCTAATGAGCGCGATGCACTGAAGTGTGCATCAACACTGTTTATCGGACGGATAGTAAGGCTTTAAGGATCACGACGCAACCGTGGGTTGCTCCCTTCCGTCGCTAGGTTTGTGCGATCGGCAAGACGGCAGAAAGAAAATCGACGTCCAGTTGGGGTACAAAAAAACATCGCGGTGGGCAAAACCGGCTGAAAGTCCTCTCCCTCTTCCAGTCGGCTCCGTTCCACCGCGATGTTCAAGTCGATTCGTTCGGCTGAAGGTCTTTGTTTCGCAAAGCCAAGCTTGCCTCACGTGACAGAACAATTGCACGGCGTGTGCCAAAGAGCGATCGTTTGGCGAGAATGCAGCTCTCAGGATGGAGGATACATGGAGGGCGACAAGCTTGTCCGATGCGCATTTGGCGTAAATTCTTCCCATGCGTGTTAGTTAATGACGGAAGACTCCGAATGGTAGCTTTGAAGCAACGCTGGAAAAAATGCTTGAATTTCTTAAATCACCTGTTGGAGGCGTAGAAAGCATCCCCCAAAAGGAGTCAGAAGCAGTAGGGCGATGCTACGTTTTTAAGCAGCGAAGGGAGTTGCGGTCTGTTTTTTGGGCTAATCGAGTATTTCCGAGCAGTGTGTGGGGTTGAGCAATGAGAGCATTGCGACATCGCAAGCTAGCAAATCCAGAAACACAAGAGAGGAGCGGTTGGTAGTGGATTGAGTCCTTATGGAGTTTGGGTTCGGGAGTGAGGGAAACTACAAGACCCATCTTGTATGTGTTGCTCGGCGCGCACATACTGTTGCCTCATCGATTCGACCTTGGACGTTGCATCTTCGAACTAGCGGAATTGATTTCGGTTTACGCGTGCCTTTGCATTGGGGTTGTGGATGCGAAAGTCTTGGTGTGAACGTTTGTCCGTCCTTGAATTCTCCACGATGCGATGGAGTTTTGAGGATGATTGCATTCGTTATCGCGAGCACGGATACAGTGCGATTGGTGTGTGGCGAGCCAAGTTATCTGATTTTGGCGAAGCGAAGGGTCGAGAGCTACTCGACGAGCTTGGGTTGAGTGTCTCATCGTTGCATTGGGCTGGTGGATTTACTGGGAATGATGGTCGAAGTTTTCGCGAGGCGTTAAGCGACGCGATGGATGCGATTGAAGTCGCTGCGGAGTTACAAGCGGATTGTTTGACGGTATTAGCTGGCTCGCGTTCGGGGCATACCAAGACGCATGCCAAGCGATTGTTCATCACCGCATTGAAGGAGCTTGCTGGATACGCACAAGCTTTGGGAGTGCAATTGGCGATTGAGCCGATGCATTCCGGTTGCGCCCACGACTTTACCTTTTTGACAAACATTCCTGAGACGATGGAAGTGTTGCAAACCATTAATAACGAGAATGTTGGGATCGTATTTGACTGTTACCACATGGCACAGGATCCGAAGGTATTGGATTGGATTTCGGGGATTGTGCCACGGATTCGATTGGTACAATGTGGAGATGCGAAAACTGCACCGATTGGGTTGCAGAACCGTTGTCCTTTAGGGCATGGCTGCGTACCGATCGCGTCGTTGATTCAGACGATCGAGCAGCATGGCTACGAAGGGTATTATGAAGTGGAGTTGATTGGTGAGGATGTCGAGGACTACGACTACGATCAGCTCTTGGAAACCTCTCTCGAAACCCTGACGCGATGGACTTGTTAGTCGATTACTTGATCACAAATGACGACGGTATTGATGCAGATGGATTGCAGTTTCTCTACCGCGAGGTCTGCCACCAAATAGGAAGCTCAGCGAAGGTTGCCGTGGTGGCTCCAGATTCTGTGCGCAGCTGTTGTTCGCATGGGGTAACAACTGCCGAAGCGCTGCGTGTGGAGCGGGTTGCAGAACAGAGGTGGAAAGTGTCGGGGACCCCGGCGGACTGTGTCCGGGTTGCCTTAAAAGGGCTTAGGATTCAGCCACAATGGATTCTATCCGGTGTGAACGAAGGTGGTAATCTCGGCGTCGATATTCACTACAGTGGCACGGCGGCGGGAGCTCGGGAGGCCGCGCTTTTGGGATACCGGTCGTTTGCTCTTTCGCAGTATTTGCGACGCGACCGCCCGCGAAACTGGCAACTCAGTGCTCAGCGCGCTTTGCATGCTGTCCGCGAGTTGCAGTCACAGGTTTGTCCCATCGGCCACTTTTGGAACGTCAATCTTCCTGTTGTGGATGGAACCGAAGTTCCATTACCGATCCGAAAGGTCGAACCGGAACCACAGATGCTTGCCTTTGATTACGAAGCAGTACCCGAACCGCAGTGGAGCGAACCCCGAATTGAATCCGTAGGCGGCCGGAGTGTCCAATGGCTAAAATACCGTAGCAATTACCAGGATCGTCCGAGGGAGATTGCAAAGGACGTGGCAACTTGCTTCGCCGGATCGATCACTGCCACGTGTCTGGCTGTTCAATTGGCCAACAAGTAGCTTGTATGCGTTAGGTGTTCTATGCGTTTACCAAATTATCAAGGCAGTCGAGGTGTATCGATCAATTTGACCCCTATGATCGATGTGACCTTTCTATTGATTATCTTCTTCCTTGTCAGTAGTCACATGGCAAAGCAAGAGAACTTCTTGCCGATCGACCTACCGTTAGCATCTACAGGCACAGCGGATTTCTCCGATCAAAATACTCTGACGATTCAAATCCCATCGGATGGGGTTTACCAAGTCTTTGGCAAGCAGCTTTCTATGGAGCAATTGCCAGGGGCGATATTCGAAGCGATGCGGCAAGCGGGAGACAAGCCATTGCGAATACGTATCCGCACGGCGAAATCGGTTCCGTATTCAAATATCGCCGGGCTCTTGAAGCAGTGTGCGATTACCGGAAACTCCAATATTGTGTTTGGGGTGTACGATGAACAAGGATCGAACTAGCGGTGAATACCGAGCAAATGTGGTAAGGAGATTGGAGGTTAACCAGCGATGAAAACGACTTACACCAATCCTCGCGGACGCACTTCGCTCGATTCGATGATGACCCCTATGATCGACGTGGTCTTCTTGTTGCTGGTTTTCTTTCTTACCACGGCTTCGTTTCAACGCCCCGAGAAGCTTTTACCGGGTGCTGTCTCTGCGGAGTCTCATTCAATCTCGGGGCAGAACGATTCCCCGATGGAGGTTCCTCCAGTCGATGATTTGAGTGATTGTGTCATCAAGATTCGCCTGCAGGAAGGCAAGTTAGCCTACCGATGGAATGACGTACCAGTAGAGTCTTTGGAAGCGTTACGTCAGCGCATTGCAGCAACGCTGCAGGTCCGTGCGGATATCCCGATCATCGTCGATCCAGAGGACGACGTTCTAGCGGGGGATGCATTGAGAGTCTACGACATCGCCAAACGCTTTGGTGCCCTATCGGTCTTCATGGTTGCCCGTTAGGTTGCCTTGGAACTGGAACTGGTCCGAGGGCCGTTCAAAAACACCCCAATCCATGTTTTGCGCACGATTGCCTGATAGAGCAGTAAAAGCACTGCAATCGTCACACCGGAAACAAAAAGTAGTTTGATCCACGCCGAGGTGGTCCAAGGGGCCGCTACATTCTGGAGTACCACCACAAGTGGTAAGTGCGTTACATATAGCCAATAGGATGAATCGGATAGATACCTTACCCAAGGTTTCTCCGTGGTAAGCATGCTGCGGAAAGCACCGATGCAGGCAATCGACATTGTCCAAGCGAACATCGACTGCCCTACGATTGCCAGCGACCGGAATTGCGATGGATCGACCCATTGGTCTCGAAGGCCAAAGGTACCGGTCGAAATCTCGAATACGATCGGGAATAGAACGAACATCGAAAGAGGTAAACTCCATCGCCAGGTTCTACCGAGTTTGTCTCCATGCGATTGCGAAAGGTAATAGCCAACGCCATAAAGGAAGAATAGTCCATAGTAAACTAAGAGATGTCCTGGCAGTAACAACCCGACGGAAGTGTCGGGACCAAAAATCATTTCGCCGCCCGTCATTTTGGAATTTGGCAGTATGGTCAATCCGATCAGCAGTGCAACGCTTGCTGGATTGACGACCCAGGACCAATTGATTGGGCGACCACCCGCGATCAACTTCCAGATTCCCTTGAAGAGACCTTGGAGGATTACAAAGCCAACGACGAACCACCAAAGAAACCATAGGAACCAAAGATACGAGAACAATGGTGCAGTGGACAACCACTCCCAAAACCTAGTGAGTCGTTGAGTTAGTTGTGAACTAGAGTTCGCTGAAGGCGAACCGTTAGCAAGGGCGACTTTGGTAGCCGCACCTACACTTTTCTTTTCTGGTGGCAGTTCAAGCTGTCGGTGTTTTGCATCCGCTTCGATCAATTTGCGGCCGTTTTGTACCTGGGATAAGTCGACTTGCATCGAAAGGAATCCAGCGATGAACGGTACGACATTGACATCGACTCGGAGTGAATCCAAGGGAGTCTCACCGTTGTTGTTTCGCAATTTCGGGTCCGCTTGGTGATCCAAAAGAACTTGGGAGATTTCATAGTGTCCGAAGAACATCGCCGAATGCAATGGAGTGTTCCCGTCCGGATTCGGCTGGCTCGGATCACATCCCTTTTCAAGGAGGAGTCGAACGCTAGAAAGTTCTCCGAGGATGGTTGCCCAGGACAGAG
This sequence comes from Pirellula sp., assembly GCA_044344575.1. Taxonomy (GTDB): domain Bacteria; phylum Planctomycetota; class Planctomycetia; order Pirellulales; family Pirellulaceae; genus JBKCUI01. Next base: position 5,866 of record JBIJCS010000180.1, read on the forward strand.
GAGTGGTTTTAAATTCCGGGTGAAGGTCGGAGCATGAAACCCCTTGTTCGAGGTGCTGCGCGACGACATCAGCACGGGATTGCCGAATTGCAGCCCAGATGCTCTCTTCGGGAGCCTGGGATTTTACCGCTGCGGCTCTTCGTGCGGCGCCGCTGGACATTGCAACCGCAATCGCGATTGAACATAACGGGACAACGGTGACTGCTCCGACGAGGCACGGGAGTAACACGCGTCGAAAGCGGTGGGAAAGGAGAGCAAGTGCACCCCGTTTTCTCCATAGCATTGCTGTGAAGAAACCACTGACGATAAAGAACAGTGGCATTCGAAATCCGTGTACCCACGATTGGAAGACGTAGAGTGAACGATTGGCCGAGGGGTCTTGGATGAACCAGGGGAAACCCGCCGCGAGGGATAAAGCAGCATGGTAAACGATTCCCAAAAGCATCGCCGCGGCGCGAAGCGCATCGAGATCATGCCGCCTCGGATCGCGCTCAACCGGTCTTGAGCTGGCATCCGACACGGGCACCGAATTGCTCATACTCTGTCCTTTATGAAGTGACTATTCCATGCAAAGGATAGGTCGTTCTTGTAGGAAAAGGGTGCGTGAATCCCAACCGACTCAAGATTTTCCTTGCACTTTACCATCGTTGATCGTTCGCACCATCGTTGATCGTTCGTACCGTCGTTGATCGTTCCATGCATTCGTTCAAGTTGCGAATTTCTTGGATTTCTAACGAGATATTTATTCGCCTTTTGTTGCGGGTACCTCTTGGGTAGCTTGGCGTAAGACCCGCATCGCGTTGCCGGAAAGCACCTTGTGGATTGCTTCTTCGTCATAACCGCGACGCAGCAACAACTCAGTAATGACGGGGTATTTTGAGACGTCTTCCATGCCCACCGGTAATTTTGAGATTCCATCGTAGTCCGAACCTAAGCCGACGTGGTCGATCCCAGCGACCCGGATGACATGTTCGATATGGTCGACCACGATCTCAGCATCTCCGGCAGGATAAGGGTTCTTGACCTGCCACTTCTTGATCTCCCTCTCTTGGGCTTCTTTGTCTCCGGGATACTTCGCTTTCCATTCGCGGCGGAGCTCGGACAGTTCGACGAGACGCTTTGCGGCCTGAGGGACGACAAAGCCGGAGAAGAAGTTGATCATCACAACGCCTCCGTTTTTGGGTAATTCACGAAGCACTTCGTCCGGTACATTGCGAGGATGTTCCGCGATAGCGCGGGCTGAGGAATGTGAAAAGATGACAGGGGCTTTGGAAACTCGCAAGGCATCCAACATGGTTGCTGGAGATACGTGGGAGATGTCGACTAGCATCCCCAAACGATTCATCTCACGTACGATCTCTTCTCCGAACGGGCTCAGTCCATCGCTGCGTGGCAAGTCTGTGGCTGAGTCCGCCCATTCCAAAGTTTCGCTATGGGTCAGCGTCATGTAGCGAGCTCCCATCGAATACAGCTGCCTCAATTTGCCGATCGATCCCTCGATGCTGTGTCCACCTTCCATGCCGATCAACGAAGCGATTTTTCCCTCACTACGAACGCGTTCTACGTCATCTGCATTTAACGCTAGTGCAAAGACATCGGGATAGCGTTCGATCATCTTATGAACAATTTCAATCTGCTCTTTGGTCGTCTGGAACGCGTTTCCGGCGGCTATCGTCTCGACCGGAACGTAAACCGACCAGAATTGCGCCCCAACGTTACCCTCCCTGAGTCTCGCGATATCGGTGTGCAAGCTAGGTTGCGATTGCGCGATATCGACTTCATCAAACAGCCGCGTCGTCTTTGTCCTCATTTCCCAAGGTAGGTCATTGTGCCCATCGAAGACGTAACTTCTCGCATGAATGTCTGCGGCTCGGTTGGAGATTTGGTAGCGATTGTCTTGTGCACACACCTTCGACTCGAAAACAGCAACGCTCGAGCACCACAGAGCAAAGATTCCCAAAGCTACGTTGTGGAGACTGTGATGGACTGAGTCGCCGAGCGGGGTTGATTTTGTCATGTCAGAATCCAACCGATCCTCAAAGAATCTGTACGAATGAGCTATTCCAAGCGGAGTGGCTAGTTTAGCATGAAAAGGACAGTTTCCCTATGGCGAGATGCAAGCTTGCGTTTTTCCATGATTCGCGACGTCGACCCTTTGATAACTTTGGATTTGTTACCCTTGAATTCTTTAGTTCTGGCAACTTCCATATCGCCCCTAACGTCGACTTGGACTTGGCTCGACTACAACACCTTTTGGGTGGTGCTCGGATGCGCTTTACTCGGTGGGGTGTGTGGACTGTTAGGGGTTTTTTTGCTGCTACGAAAACGATCTTTGATCGCGGATGCGATCTGCCACGCTTCTTTGCCGGGGATTGCCATTGGATTCTTTGTTAGTCTCGCCCTCGGTGGATCGGGCCGCGATCCAGGTTGGTTGATTGTTGGTGCAGCAGTCACCGGAACACTTGGGGCATTGAGTGTCATGGCATTGCGACGTTGGACACCCCTGAAAGAAGACGCCGCCTTGGGGATCGTCTTGAGTGTGTACTTTGCGTTCGGCATGGCCTTGCTGAGTCTTGTGCAGCAAACCGAGTCAGGAAATGCGGCAGGGATTGAAGGATTTCTCTACGGAAATACCGCTGGTATCGTTGCTCAAGACGCTTTTTGGATTGCGATCTTATGTGGCTCAGTAACGCTCGTGCTGTTGCTAGTGCGCAAAGAATTGCAACTGCTGTGCTTTGATAGTTCGTATGCCGCTGCGCAAGGTTGGCCAACGCTCGCCCTAGACTTGCTCCTGATGGGTTGCACCCTTTGGGTGGTTACCATGGGAACGACCATCGTTGGTGTGCTATTGATTGTTGCGATGATCGTGATTC
>JBIJCS010000183.1:0-8693 GCA_044344575.1 Pirellula sp.
CCAACGTGTTGTTGATCCTCTGTGATGATCTTGGATATTCAGATATTGGGTGCTATGGGAGCGAAATCGAGACTCCGAATCTCGATGCTTTAGCGCAACACGGGAGGCGTTTTTCTCAATTCTATAACACGGCAAGATGTTGGCCGACGCGCGGTGCGCTGCTGACCGGTTATTATGCACAGCAAATCCGACGCGATAGTGTGGCAGGGGTAAAGAGTGGTGGCCAAGGCCAACGGCCTGTATGGGCGAAACTGCTTTCGGATCGACTGAAGCCATTTGGGTATCATTCCTATCATTCTGGCAAGTGGCATATCGATGGCTTGCCCACGAAAAATGGATTTGAAAAGTCTTACAGTCTCCAAGACCATGATCGCCATTTTTACCCTAACAATCATACGCTCGACGATAAGCCACTTCCTGCGGTGAGCAAGACCGATGAATCCAATTCGGGGAGAGTGTATTACACGAGCCACGAAATTGCGAAGCGAGCTATTGAGCATCTGGACTTTCATTCGGAGCGATATGGAGAAAGTCCATTCTTTTCGTTCGTTGCGTTTACTGCCCCCCACTTTCCTTTGCATGCTCCGGCCGAGACGATTCAAAAATACTTGGAGCGCTATCAAAAGGGATGGGAGTCAGTACGCGCAGAGCGTTGGGAGAAAATGCAACAGTTTGGTCTGGGCAAGGGTGTTGGGCGTCTCAGTGAGGTTGAGGAGCAAATTGGTCCTCCCTATGCATTTCCGGATGCGATGAAAAAGCTTGGGCCTTTGGAGGTCAACAGACCAGTAGCGTGGGAGAGTCTGACCCAAGAACAGCAGGAGTTCCAAGTGGCAAAGATGGCGGTGCATGCTGCGATGGTCGATGAGATGGATCGGGCGATCGGCGGAATCATTGCGCACTTAAAGCAACGACCAGGTCGATGGGAAAATACGCTAGTTCTCTTTCTTTCCGATAATGGAGCCAGCGCGGAAATGATGGTTCGAGGCGACGGCCATGATCCTCAGGCAGCACCTGGATCTGGAGAGAGTTACCTGTGTCTTGGGCCTGGTTGGTCAACCGTCGCGAACACTCCTTTTCGTCGCCACAAGACTTGGAATCACGAAGGAGGTATAGCAACTCCTATGATCGCGCACTGGCCCAAGGGGATAACATCGCATGCGAAGCCAATAGAGACTCCAAGGCATGTGGTGGACGTGGTACCAACGATTTTGGAGTTAGCAGTACGGGCGAAACAGAATGCTCAGAGTTCGCCGACCGAGGCGGTCTCGGAGGGGACGCAGAAACCTCCCGCGTTTGCGGGTGAGAGTTTTCTTGAGGATCTGCAATCGGACATCGCTCAGAAGGGGAACGGATTGAACGAACGACCACTTTGGTGGCAACACGAAGGAAATCGGGCATTGCGTTGGGGCGAATGGAAAATCGTCGCAGCCGGAAAGGATGCGCAGTGGGAACTATACAACTTGAATGCTGACCGCAGTGAAACCCAAGATCTTGCGAGTCGCTATCCCGAGGTCGTCGATCGATTATCCAAGAAGTGGAATGAACTCATGGAGCAATTTACCCAACAAGCTACCTCTGACCTTTAGTGTCGCTTTTTGCTTTCCCAATTCCCAACGTATTGATTCCCAACGTATTGATTCCCAACGTATTGATAAGGTAGATCGTCAGGTTTGACTTGTTCGCAGTGTTGCTGGCATTTGAATGGTTCGCGAGCAACTTGTCGCTGCAACTTATGGTTCGGGGCCATATTGATTTGGACCTTTTACGCCTGGTCTCTCAAGAATCAGTAGCAGAATGATGAAACCTATCCCGAATCCGAATACAAGGAGGAGCCACAATGCTGATAACCCCATGTCATGAAGTCGCCTGACCGCGATCGCTGGAAAGAGCAGTGGAAGGGGAAGGAAGAACAGAAATGGAATGGGACCAAAGTCTGGTGGACTTTGCGCACGCTGGTCGAGAATATACGCGTAGGTCAATATGAAAATGAGAAAGGGAATAAAGCAAAGTAGATAATTCGTAATCGTAAAACGTCGAAACTCAGAAACGCCTGCACGGCCACTGAAGTTGGCGATGTTAAGGAGAGAGTTCCAGTAAGAAACAGGTGGTTTGGGTTCGGATGGGGCGTTCATTTCTGGGTTTTATTCTCCCGTTGTAAAACGGGCAGAAAAATCGATCAATGCCACTGGCCAAACAACCGATTTCGCGATTCATCCTTGGGCTTGTTGGTTGTCATTGGATGGCGTGGATCGATGTGAAGATTCAAAAAGTGTAGCTGTCGATTATGGAAGTTCGATTGTTATTGTTCGATTGGTTTCGTCTTTCGCGGTGACTTTGCCAAAGTCGACTGCAGCGATCGCTTGCGAGAAATCTCCCGCGAACCCCAGTGTAATTGTTGCGGAGTTTCCTGATGTCGACATCTGGAAGTTTCCTGAGTTCAATTTTTCCTTTAGCTTCTGAAGAATTGCATTTGCATCGAATGGACTCTTGGATTGCAGCACAAACCGAATCGATCCTGGGCCTTGGGGGGCAGTTGGTGGGGGGCCACCGCTAGGTCGCGCACCACCGGGAATTCGTCCCGCACCAGGATTTTGGCGATCCGGGCCGGTAGGGAATTCTGAGGCATTATTGGGGAAGCCCGCAGGGACTTGATTATCGCGATTGCCTCGAATCTGCAGTCCTTCCGGAGCCATGCTGCCCCGTGGTTGGCCGTCAGGTATCTTGCTCGGATCGCGGCGTCCTAGTCCACCGCTGACCGCATCTCGCTGTACAAGGTGCTCGTTGACCGCGTTGGCTTTATCTTTCGCGATGTCCCACAGGTGCATGAACCTTCCCTTGGCATCGGCTGATTTGTCTAAAGTACCTTTCGACCAATAGGCATTGATTTGTTTCAATGCATCGATGGCTGCTTGCTTGTCCACGCGTTCGACAGCCTGCTGAAAGGGTTTGCGCAACATTCTCATTGAGATGAATCCATCTTTATTCGCTTGCACGAACAACTTGTTCGCTGCATCAAGATCCTTTTTCTCCTCTTGAACTAAACCTCTCACATACAACATGAAGGGATCGTTAAATGTGGAATGTAACTTGGTTGCTGACTGGTCGATCACAGTCAGCAACTCCACTGGCAGGTGTGGATCGACCGGGGTCATCGCGAAACCTATCACTGTTAAGTCTGCGCCAGGGTCGTTCGGGTGCTCTTTGCGAAACTGCTGCATCAACCCTGGCACTACAGATGTCTCGTATTGTAAGGCTCGCGCAAGGTTAACCAATCGAGTTGTGCGGGTGACGGGTTGGGCTGCTACCCAGTCGGCAATTTCTTGGTTAGCTTTTCTGCGATTCTCTGCCGCATTTGCTAGGGGTGAGTCTGCCGGAATGTAGGAAGGCACATAGTCTGGACGAAGAAACCAAAGTGGTGGTACTGGAATGCGCTCGAAGCCCGACGTGATATCGGGAGTTTTTGGAATTGTTCCATAGAGTGAGAATGCTCGCCGTCCGGATGCATTTGCTTTTTCTAGTCGTTGCTTGAATTCACTTTCCGATCCAATTCCTATTTGGATCACATCCCAATCCACCAAATAGATGGAGCCAGCAATTTGGCTCATGGGTATTTGCCCCAGAACGTTGACGACATCGACGACTTTGGGTTTATCCCCAGCGTTGTCGATGATCAATACCAAATACCCGAAGCGGGGTGGAAGAAAACCGACAGTATCCGGAAAGTTTGGAGGAGGTTGACGATTTCGATCTTTTCCATCGTACATCATCTCAGGCGCAGCACTCTGGAATTCGTCGAACGTCATCAACTTGGTCACCTCTCTGAGTGCATCGCTGTCTTTGACTAATTGGTGTGGATATTCAGGGTCAGAGTAGTATCTCAACAAAACACCATCTTGTCCTTCAAATTTCGTCTCTCCTAAAACACGCCAGTGGCGAAAGCCTTCGTCGAGAGGAGTGCTTTCAAGCGTTTTGCTCGCCATGTGTTTGAGGACGTCGGGGCCTTTAAGGCGTTTGATGATCGCTTCCCAAGAAGCAGTCGGACCGTCCTTTTGTCGTTTATCGAAGTCCTCATCCGAGATCATACGCAGTGCCGCATGAGCGTTACCTTGTCGTGCAAAGTTCGCGAATTCCTCTGCGAGTCGGATTGCTGGTTTGTTCGATGAGGCAATTTCCGCGCCCAACCCTCCGGTGGGTAGCAATGAAGGGGACAGACCGGAGGGTGTGGTGCTCGATGGATTTGTCGCGGGAAGGTTAGATAGATTCTCAGTTTGTGTTGTTTGCGAATCGATCCCAATGGCTTGGAATGTATCTGCAATTGATGGGTTACGATTCATCCAAAAGTATGTGGCAGTACCAAGTAACCCAACAGCCGAGATGCCAATGATCACCGGCCAGGGCGCTGAACTAGCACTACTCTTGTGGCTTCCAGAGAGTGTGCCCCGCGCTGGTTTCGGAAAATCGGTCGCAGGCGAACGGTAGGTTGTCGATGAGGCAGTCGGCAGATTCTCCGACAAGTCCCAGTTCGAGTTAGCGACTTCAGATCGCGCTGGACCTGCCTCATCGCCAATTGGATTTTGCGAAGGTTTCACTAACAGTTGCTTGCCACATTTGGGACAAGTGATTTTCTTCCCTGCTACGGAAGAGTTTGCGCGAAGGGTTGCGCCGCATGGACAGCGGAATTGTACAGACATCAGAAAGCTTCCGAATGAATTGCTTGTAAGCTGAAAACCAATGAGGAGAAAAGTGGGTTGGGGTTGGTTGTCGTCATCTGCCAACCAACGAACCGGCGTGTGAGAAAAGCGAGCAGCGAGCGATAGTATTTTGGTTTAGTTTCGTGGGAAAAACAAGTTCGGGATCAAGCGTTTGAGAATGGTGGTATGGAAGTATTTTGTTTCCGAAATAAAAAAGAATTTTATTCGAACCGCGAACCGTTCCGCGATTCGTCGGTCTTAGATGGGGTAACACAGATTCACAGGTGCATCATCGCAAGGAGCACTATCATGCGTAAGAAACCTCTCGAAGACTCCTTTTTTCGAGCCTATGAGTAAGCGACGCCGAGGATTCCCATCCGAGACCAATGTCAAGCGGGGAGTGCGCGTCGTCCATGGAGATAAGTTGCTCCAAGAAAAGTTAGGGCGCAACGATCCATGTCCATGTGGCAGCGGCAAGATTTTCAAGCGATGCTGTCTCGATTCGGGCTGCTTTTGATGGCGTGAATCGCGACGACTACTTTTAGAGAGTGAGAACAGCGGTCGACTGCCGTTCCGGAGTACATATCTCAATTCCTAGCCGTGGCAGTGATAGCTGCCAAATGACGCCTTGCGTCATGGCGCTCTGGACATCTCTCGTCGATCGTTTTTTTATTGCAGATAGCTGAGGCTATATCATGGCGAACAAGTCATTATTTCAGAGTATTACCGATCGCTTTCGTGCCACAAATGCGACTAACGAAGCGGGGGGCAGTGCATACAAGTTGGATCCGAAACACGCTTTGGCTCAAATTGCGGCAACGGGTACGTTTGGCAATACCTTTTACAGTGGTGCAGAAGCGCAATTACAGGTCGTTTTGGATTTGATCGATGAAGTCGACGATCATGTGTTCTTGGCGAAGTTGGCCGTGTACGCACGAGAAAAAGCGTATATGAAAGACATGTCAGCAGCATTGTTAGTGGCTTTGTCTATTCGAGACAACGAATTGATGCATCGTGTTTTCGATCGTGTCGTCGATAATGGGCGTGTTTTGCGTACCGTGTTCCAGATGGTGCGTTCAGGGCGGTTTGTCCGCAAGGCGTCTGATAGAACGGTGATCCGCAGTCGTAAAGGGTTATCTAGTTCTTTGCAACGTGCCTTTCGGCGTTGGTTCAATGATGCTTCAAACACCAAGTTGATCAATGCTTCTGTGGGTAATGATCCGAGTTTGCGAGATATCTTGCGAATGGCTCGTCCGATTCCGAAGGATAACGCACGCCGTGCTTTGTTCGGTTGGTTGGCAGATCGTCCGAACGATCGATGGGAACCGGCTAGCGAAGCTGATTTACCGGCAGAAGTGCAGGCGATCAAAGCTTACCGTTGTGCAAAAAGTGAGGTGGAGCAAGCGGCCATTGTGCGGGGATTACGAAACATCCGTTGGGATTTGTTGTCGGATGCCGCAAAGGGACCGTTGGTTTGGGCTCAATTCGCCCGAATCATGGGGCCGCAGGCCTTGCGCATGAACTTGAATACGTTGTTGCGCCACGGTGTTTTTGAACATACAGGTGTTTTTGAACAGACAGGTGCTTTTGAACAGGATAGTTTGGCGACAAGCCAGGAGTATACCGGTGGTTCAGAGGCAGATCATTTGGACATGGTGGACTACGTGGCGGCGAGAATCTCAGATGAATCGGAGATTCGTCGTGCAAAACAGTTTCCGTTCCAATATTTCGCTGCGTACATGAACGTCGATTGCGCTATTCCGAGCAAAATCAAGGTGGCGTTGCACAAGGCTGCTGAGATTGCGTGTGGAAACGTTCCGAAGTTGTCTGGGCCGGTTGTGATCGGATTAGACACCTCAGGGTCCATGAGCAGTCGTATTACCGGTAATCCGCGATCGGGAGGACATCGCGCAGGTGTCGTCTCAACCATGCGTTGTGTTGATGCCGCAGCATTGTTCGCAGCTGCCTTGGTCCGCAGCAACCCGGATAGCATTATCATTCCGTTCGATACACAAGCTTACGACGTTCGGATCGATCCGAGCGATTCCATCTTAAGTTTGGCTGAACGGTTGGCGAAATACGGAGGTGGCGGAACAGATTGTTCTCAGCCGATCATCGCAGCAAACCAACGGTATGCTACGCGAAAATTTGCTGGCGCGATCTTGGTAAGCGATAACGAAAGTTGGGTCGGAACCGGACGAAATGGGTCGACCGCTTTGATGACTGCATGGGAAGACTTTGTGATCAAACAACGCAAGTTAGCTGGACGCAATGTGAATCCGAAATTGGTTTGTATTGACTTGCAGCCGTACGAAACGGTTCAAGCTTACGAACGTGCAGACATCTTGAACATCGGTGGATTTAGTGACGCTGTTTTTGAGGTCATCAGCGGCTTCGTCAGCGATGGCGAAAGCCGGTTTGTTAGCCAAGTAGAAGCGATCGAATTGTAACTTGTCTTCGACATTCAATCTCGCTTGCGACGAACTACTCGTATCGGTGGAATTTCAAGCCAGGATGATTCGGAAGGCTTTGTGCTTTCTTGGCGTCTTATCCAGGCTTGTGCCACCGATTCGGGTTGATTCGGGGTTTTTTGTCACCTGCGAATAAACACCGAGAATCTATTTGATTTGGATAAGCTTTGGTGTCTCTGTGGATGATTCGATTGCGGTAATTGTTTCTCTGACCGTCACCGCTTTGAGTTGCTTGAGCTTTTCGGGGAAGTCTTGCTCTTCGTTCGCAAAGTAATCGGCGAGCTTGTTCAATTTCGGAATCACAGTTTTTGCGTGGGTGCCGTACTGAAGCAGGATTTTCATCAATTCAGGGGTGCGGATTTCGCTAGCCCAAGGATTTTGGTCTCTTGCATACATCACCAACGCTTCGATTCCTTCTTCGATATGGTGGTCTGCCAATAGTCGTAAGCCTTCAACGCGTATATTATCTGCGAACATCTCTCCACTTGGGGCCGGCTGCACAATCGCTTCATGTATAGCGGGTAGCAGCGGTTTGATTTCGTCGATGGATAGCTTTCGGTAGATCGATCCGATACTGCCACGAGCACGACCGTCTTGATTCTTTAGGCCGGCGCGGACCGCGTTATAAAGTGCAGTGCGGTCGACTCCCTCGAGCGAGCGTTGCAACAAACCATCACGGTCGAAAAGTGCAAAGGAAAGGTATCGTTGTTGCATGCCTCGCGGATCTTTCTCGGCGTCGACTTGCGCGAGGAGTTCGAGAAGTTGCGGAATCGCGATGTTCGCAGCTTGGCCAATACCTGCTAGTGCTTCTGCCGCTTTTACGCGAAGCCATAAGTCGTCGTGCGTAAGAGATGCTTGCAGTGCTTCGACGGCGTCTGCTGCACGGCCTCGAAGTTTCGCGATCGCTTGGCAAGCTCCATAACGCGATTCGATATCCGGGGATTCCAGCATTTCGATCAATGTTTTGATGGGAGTAGTCCGGCGTCGGCCAATTGCCATCGCCGCACGTTCTCGTACCACCGGAGACCAGCTCCGCAACCGCTCGAGCAATTGTTCATCGCTCAGTGAGTCGTAAAAGCTATTTCGATCTTTGTTGTTCCATCCTCGTCCATCGTCAATGATTTTCGCCGCGGTAGCAGAATCGATCGCTTTGATAGAGTGAGATTTTTTGCCCGTGATAATGATTTTTTTCAGCGGCATTGCATAAGCCAACAGGTAGCTTCCTGAGCAATCCCATCCTGCATAGCTGTCGCGGTCGTCTTCAGGGGGGCCCTGATGTACGAATCGCGAGTCATAGCAGCGTGCCAAATCAAAGTACCATCCGCCGAATTCTTTCATCCAAGCTCCAGTAGCGTTCGGGCCAGCTAGGGAGACTCCCGGCATTGCCCAAAGCAAATTGAAGAAGTTCCCTGTATGTCCGGTATCACGTTCGGGGCCGTGGGATGCTAAACTCATTCGAGAAAAGAATTCGGCACCTTCGTCTTCATCCAGCAAATGGAAAAGGGTAGCTGCCATGCCGCATTTTCCGTTG
>JBIJCS010000185.1:0-8684 GCA_044344575.1 Pirellula sp.
GAAGACCTCGGTACAGCAAGTCGCGCATGCGCCGCAGGAGGTGTAACCAGCTTTCTCGAAATGCCCAATACCAAGCCTCCTGCCATCCACCAAGACTTGATCGAAGACAAGTATCGAATCGCCTCAAATAAGTCGGTCGTCAATTACGGTTTCTATATCGGAGCAACCCCCAATAATATTGACTCCTTGAAGAACGCGACCGGTGTCCCAGGCATCAAAATCTTCATCGGCTCAAGTACCGGAGATCTCCTCGTCGACGACCAAGAAGCCCTCGAACGGATCTTCGCAGAAACCACCCTACCAATATGCGCACACTGTGAAGACGAAAAAACAGTAAGAGCTAACCAAGAAAAACTCGGCAGCCCGCTAAAAATCGATGACCATTCACGGATCCGCGACCACCGCGCAGCGATTATCTCAACTCGCCGCGCTATCGATCTAGCCGTCCGCCACAAACATCGCTTTCACGTCCTGCACGTCAGCACCGCCGACGAAATACCACTCTTGGAATCCAACGGTGGACTAATCACCTCCGAACTATGCCCACACCACTGGTCCTTCCATGTCGGTGACTATGCCAAACTCGGTAGCCTAATCCAAATGAACCCCTCGATCAAAACCGAACAAGACACCCAACTGCTCTGGCAAGCTCTCGTCGAAGGTAAAATCCAAGTCGTTGCTACCGACCATGCACCACATACCCTAGAAGAAAAATCTCAACCCTACCCACAGTCACCGAGCGGATTACCCGCTGTCGAAAACTATTTCGCCCTACTGCTCGATCGCGCCAACCGTGGAATGTGCACCTGGAATCAAATCGCTTCTTGGACCAGCGATGCACCCGCACGCGTTTGGGGCATCATCGGAAAAGGAAGAATCGAAGTCGGATACGATGCCGATGTGGTCCTCGTCGACCCAAAACTACAGCGAACTATCGAAAACTCCAAACAGTGGACAAAAGCAAAATGGTCCCCATGGCACGGCACCACCCTTCAAGGTTGGCCCGTGAAAACTTGGGTCGCCGGCGCATGTGTCTACAACCTAGAAGCAGACGGACAAGGAAGAATTTCCGAAGAAACTCGCGGTCAAAGACTAACCTTCGACCACCAACGCGGAGGATTCTGGAAGACCTTTGATGGAATCGGAACCTAAACCGATTCGCATCAATCACAACCCCTCGCACCAAACGCCCAAAATACAAATAAACCCACAAACCGGACCACCAACTACTGAACGGTCTTGGACGACTCCTGGACTTGACCAACCTTGACCGCCGGCGTTTGCACCGACTCCTGCGCCGTAACACTCCTCGATCCTCCGCCCGCCGATGCTCCGCCCGCCGAGACGCCACCCATCGGTGAAACACCCATCGGTGAAACACCCACAAATCCCAACCCCAGAGCGATCAAGATCGCAAGCATCACCGCATACTCAACAGGCCCTGGCCCATCTTCACTCTTGAAAATTCGATCCAACATCGCTCCTACTCTCCAGCTTCGCGTAAGGGATTCCCAATGCTTGACACTCTCTTTTGGCCGCGACACCTCTCGCCGCGGCTTCTCGCGCCGCCAACTAGTCGCAAGCCCACTTTTCTCGACTCAACCAAGCCTTCGGAGGGTGTCACCACATCGGCCCACCGTTCATCGGCATTCCTATCCGTAAAACTGCCCGTATTTTTCACCGTCCCCCCATTGCACATATCCCGAATATCCCGACGTTTACGCAAACCGGACGGCACAAGCACTACTAATTCAATGCCTTGGCTATCATGCCCTAAGGCCAAACCCACTGCTTGTTGACGGAGTCGCAGGATTCGTGAACAATGGCAAAGAATGCGTACATCAGTCCATCTCTTGGCGACCAGGATTTGTTTTATTTATGTCAGACATCCGAACTCAAGACCCTGCGGTTTGGGAAGCGATTGAATCCGAGGCAAAGCGTCAACGCGAAGGTCTCGAAATGATTGCCAGCGAGAACTACACCAGTTTTCCCGTGATGCAAGCCGTCGGAAGTGTGCTGACGAACAAGTACGCCGAAGGATATCCAGGCAGACGCTACTACGGCGGTTGCGAACACGTCGATGTCGTAGAGACCATCGCCATCGACCGAGCAAAAGAACTTTTCAATGCAGAGCATGCAAACGTCCAACCCCACTCGGGTTCGCAAGCCAATACAGCCGTATACCTGTCCCAATTGCAACCCGGTGACGTCGTTCTCGGTTTGGATCTTGCTCAAGGTGGGCATTTAACCCACGGTATGAACTTGAACATCAGCGGTAAACTCTACCGCTTCTATTCCTACGGTGTGGACGCCAAAGACCACCGCATTAACTTCGACCAAGTAGTCGCATTGGCGAAGGAACACAAGCCAAAATTAATCGTCGCAGGGGCAAGCGCGTACCCACGTGAAATCCCCCACGATCGCTTCGGCGAAATCGCTAAAGAGTTCGGAGCAAAACTCATGGTGGACATGGCCCACTATGCAGGACTCGTCGCCGCCGGCGTCCATAACTCCCCCGTCCCTCACGCAGATTTCGTTACGACAACCACCCACAAAACCTTGCGAGGCCCACGCTCTGGCCTCGTCTTGTGCAAAGCAGAATATGCAAAAGCGATCAACAGCGCGGTCTTCCCAGGCATTCAAGGTGGACCACTGATGCATGTGGTGGCAGGCAAAGCTGTTTGTTTCGGCGAAGCTCTCAAACCGGAATTCAAAGAATACGGCAAACGAGTGATCGCCAACAGCCAATCCCTCGCAGAAGTCCTCCTCTCGCACGGCCTGCGACTAATCAGCGGTGGAACCGATAACCACTTGGTTCTCCTCGACGTAACCTCCCTTGGCATCGGTGGCAAGATCGCAGAAAAAACCCTGGACCGCTGCGGCATCACTGTCAACATGAATATGATCCCCTTCGATACCCGCAAACCGATGGATCCAAGCGGCATTCGCATCGGAAGCCCAGCCCTCACAACGCGAGGTCTTGGTCCCGACCAATTCCGGCAAGTTGGCCATTGGATTGTCGCCGCTTTAAAAGCTCACGACAACGAAGATGCACTGGCCAGAATCCACGCAGAAGTCCAAGAGTTCGCAGGTGCATTTCCAGTCCCAGCAGGCATGGCGGCTACCGGCGCATGAAGCGGCTCGTAACCGAGGGTATTTCGTTTTCAATTGCAATTCGCTTCGTGTTCCTGTGAGTGTTAAATCCAATGTCAACCCCGCGCATCCTCATCGCTGACGATAATGCCGCTAACCGCGAATTGCTCGAAGCACTCCTGGCTAAGATCGACTGCGACACGGAAATCGCTGTCGATGGACAAGATACCATTGCCAAAGTGAAGTCCTTTCAGCCGGACTTGATCTTGCTCGATGTGATGATGCCCAAACTCAACGGATTCGAAGTCTGCCGAGCCCTCAAGAGCAATCCAGATACCGCTCGCATCATGATCCTCATGGTCACAGCCCTGAGCGAACTCGGAGATATCGAACGAGCAGTCGAAGCCGGTACGGACGATTTTCTCTCGAAACCCGTCAATTCGCTCGAATTGCAACGACGCGTCAAAAACATGCTCAAACTCAAGGGAACCGAGGACGAACTCGAACGCCTCAGAGCCTACATCCGGGAGATGGAAGAACGGGGCTAAGATGTTCACCGAAGTCGACCCGGTGGAATCCCAACGACTGCTTAAACGACTCGAACGCACCGTCGAACTCGAGCATGGACAAGCAACGATCGCAGGTAAAAACTACCCTTGGGTCAAGGTCATCAACCCTGATCGCCTTTTAGAAAAAGCTCTCGCCGGCAATCAACCCGAAGTCGTAGAGCTTGATCCATTCTGGGCTGCAACCTGGAGAGCAGCACAAGGACTCGACGAATTCCTAGGACGGATCCCCAACCTCCACAACTACCCAATCTTGGAACTAGGTGGCGGTAGCGGCCGCGCTGGAATCTCCGCAGCCCTTCGCGGCGCAAATGTATGTATCACGGATGCCTCAAGCATGGCAATGATCATGTGCCGCTACAACGCGAGATTCGTCCGAGATAAAGTAACCGTGCGCAAACTGGATTGGGCGAAGTTGCAGAATTTTAGAGAACGATTCCCAATCGTGATCGGTTCAGACATCGTCTACAATCCTTCTCTATACCCAATCCTCGAACCGTGCATGAGACAGGTACTCGCCCACGACGGTATGATCTACCTTAGCGAACCACAGCGACATACTGGCGATCGGTTTGAACATTGGATTCGTACTGCAGGTTGGAAATGCGATTCTGAATTAATCGATTTGAACGACGGACAACGCGAGATTCGTATTTTTAAGTGCCGGTTGCCTTGAGAGATTCAAGCCATGGACCAAAGCTCCCCTTCGACCCGCAACCGACACTCCCCCAACCAATGCACCGCTCCATTCCTCAGAACTCAGCCCCCTACCTCGTTACAACTTCTGTCTTTGTGCCTTCTCTCCCTCTCGTCTCTCACCGCAATCCTCGGTTGCAATCCCTCGGAAAAAGATCAGAACGCAGAAGTTAAGCGAAACGATCAAGCAACCTCGCCAAACGAGACCGCCGGAAACACATCCGGAGAAAACGGGAAACGCGCCAGCTCCCTACGGGCTTTTAAACTCCTAGAAGCAAGCCGCTTTGACGAAGCTTGGGATGAATGCCAACGAGTTCTTCTGACCAATGGTAACGACATTCGTGCCCTCTATGTTTCAGCCCAAGTCCTACAGCAACGAGGCAAGTTTGAACAAGCGTTGGCGATGGTAGACCGCATCGCTCTCTCCGACCCCGAATACGGCATCAAAGCACATCGCGACGCCCTGACGTGGGCTTGGAACAAATCCATTCTACGAAGTTCTGAGGAACGTGCACTGAAGATCCTCGCACATTACCCAGAAGATTACGAAACTCTCAAACTCTACGCAGCTCTGCTCGACCTCGAAGGTCGCCGCTACGAAGCATCTCTCGCAATGCAACAACTACTGAGGTTGGGAAATCGAGACATCACCACCATGGCTCTGGCTATCGATACCGTCAAGCCCGTAAAAAGCGATGACATCATCAAGCAAAAACTTCAAGAAGCCCCCTCAGAAATCCGCTTGAAGAGCTCCCTGGCTTTTGGTGCTCTCTACGAAAAGAATCCACAAGAAGCTGAGAAACTATTTCGTGAAATCCTCGATGCTCAACAAGGGACTGACGCTTGCTGGGTTGGCCTCGGTCTGAGCCTAGCCGAACAAGAACAATGGCAACGTATCCCCGAATGGTTTGCCAATCGACCTGCGATCCATAAAAATGCCAACTCTATCTCAGAACCCCTGGGAACGAAACAAGCGGAAGAACTTCCAGAATATTGGCGTCTGCTAGGCTTGTGGTTGCAATCACAACGGAAGTTCATCGAGGCAGCGCAGTGCTTTACGAAAAGCCTTGAAATAGACCCAATGAACTATCTCTCCGCTGGCCCACTAGCCCAATGCTATACCCTGCTCGACGAGAAAGAACTGGCAAAACAAGCCGAAACACTGTTCCAGACAACCCAATTGGCCAATCGCAATCTCAATTATTGCCGCGATGGACATCGACGGGAAGAATGGATGAACCAACTAGCCAACACGCTGGAAACGCATGGCCGACGATTTGAGGCGATCCTTTGGCGTGAAGTGATGGAAAAATACCATCGCCCAAAGGGAGACAAAATCGTTGCACTAGAAAACGCAAAGAAAGAAGCACTCAACACAACAAAAATAGGACACGTCAATACCGGCCTGAGTCGCGGTTCCGACGCATTCCCTGATTTGGACCTGAAGAAATTCCTCGCGACGAGTCCGACAGAGTCACCCGGAATACCGGGCGACTCGTACCCCAAAAGTATGGGCAAGATTGCGGCACAACTACGATGGACCGATGTAGCCAAAGAGATCGGTGGTCAAATCCCCTATCGCAACGGAGATGACCCAGCGCAGATCGGAATGCAGACCTACCAAAGCAACGGTGCCGGTGCTGGTACCGTCGACTTCGATCGCGATGGATGGCCCGATTTGTTCGTACTCCAAGGAGGAGGTGACCCTCGCGACCCATCCTCAAACGATCCAAGCGTTTTGCTGAAAAACCTCCACGGTCAATCCATGCAATCCGTTGCAAGCCAAGCCAAAGTTGCGAATCGAGCTTATGGTCAAGGTGTCGCGGTCGGTGATTTTGACCAAGACGGGTTCCCCGATCTCTTTGTGCTGAACTTCGGTCAAAATCTGCTTCTGCGAAACCAAGGTGATGGCACCTTTGAACACATCGACGTCCCGTTGATGCGACGAGATGTGCAAAAGAATCCGGTCTGGAGTGTCAGCGGAGCAATTGCCGATCTCGACGGTGATCACTTGCCCGATTTGGTCGAGATCAACTACGCCTCAGGAATCGACGTTATCACTCACTTGTGTGTCACCAAAGACAAGATTCCACAAGTCTGCCGCCCAACGGAATTCCCAGCCTCCCCAGACGCAATCTATCTCTCCAACGGAACCGGTAACTTCGACTCCGGAAATAATCGATGGAATGTTGCCATGGACGACGGTCGAGGACTGGGGGTTATCGTTGGAAATATCGATGGCAAGCATGGCAATGATATTTACATTGCCAATGACATGTCCGCCAATAACCTTTACCTCAGCGGCCCACTAGATGCCACCTCAAAGCAATGGATGCTAGCCGACGAAGCCGTGCGCAGAGGCTGTGCTGTGGACATCCAAGGAAAACCGCAAGCGAGCATGGGAGTCGGATGCGCAGATGTCGATCGCAACGGAACCCTCGACCTCTTCATGACCAACTTCATCGATGAGTACAACGCCCTTTACACCCAAAGCGATCAAGGATTCTTTCAAGACGCTTCGCGTCGCTACCGGCTTATCGACCCCAAGAAGAAAACACTCGGGTTTGGAACCCAGTTGATCGACCTAGATTGCGATGGCTGGCAAGACATGCTCGTCGTCAATGGACACGTCGACGACTATCGCTCGAAAGGGCAACCCTACACCATGCGTCCACAAGTATTCCTGCAGCGAGAAGGTGGTTTCATCGAGCAAACAGGGGAATCGCTCGGACCTTTTTTCCAAGCAGAATACCTATCTCGAAGCCTAGGTATTTGGGATTTCAACCGCGACGGCAAACTCGACAGCTACGTCACCCACCTCGATCAACCTCTCTCGATACTCCGCAACGACAGCTCCAATCAAGGGAATTGGATTGCTTTAGAAGTTATCGGAGTACATTCAGAACGCGATGCCATTGGCGCAGAGATTCGTCTGCAAGCCGGTGACGAAGGCTGGATACATCAAAGGCTCACTGGCAACGGTTTTGAATGCAGTAACGAACCTATCATTCACTTCGGCCTCGGTGATGTTACGCACCTCGATGCAATCGAAATCCAATGGCCCAGCGGTCTGATCACCCGATACAACGATGTTCCTGCAAATCAACGGATCCTTTGCGTCGAATCCGATTCTTCGTGGGTTGAGGTGAACCTTGAACGTCGAGGAAAATAAAGAAAAGCCCACCGAATCCATCGCAGTCGAGGTCCATCCGAATGCGAGAATCCTCTCGCTCGATCAATTCCGAGGATACGCCGTAGCCGGAATGGTACTGGTAAACTTCCTTGGCAACTACAACTGTACGCCAAGAGTCCTTCGACATACCAACGACTACTGTAGCTATGCCGATACCATCATGCCTAATTTTCTTTTTGCAGTGGGTTTCTCCATCGCAATCGTTTGGGCAAAGGCATTGACAACAGAAGCTAAAAAACGAAACGTCCAAGTCAAATCTTTGGATGCCCAAGCTCGACAAATAATCGCTAAACCCTTGCAATTCAAACTTGCGAGACGCTCTTTCGCACTCATGATCTTCGCGCTTATCTTGTACTTTCCATGGGGACAATCCGACCTCAGTCTACGCATCAGAACCCTGGATTTTTGGTTTACCATCGCAAAACGAGATTGGTTCCAGACCTTAACGCACATCGCTTGGACCACTCTCTGGATCTTACCCACGCTGAGTTGGTCTTGGCGTAACAAGTTGCTCTGGATTGCATGCGGTACACTTCTGCACGCTGCACTCTCTGAATGGTGTTACTTCCATTGGGTCCACGAAAAACCAAGCGGGATCGATGGCGGACCGCTCGGGTTCCTGACCTGGGCCCTCCCCGCATTTGCCGGACTCTGGGCCGGTGAACGATTTCTCAATCACAGAAACCAAGTGAATAGCAACTCTCCCAAAAACCCATCCGAAATACAGTGGTACGCGAGATGGTTATTCATCGCTTGCTCGTGGATGCTTAGCGGTTGGTTACTATCTTGCCTATCTCGATCCTATGACGTCCAGACGCCACAACAAGATCCCAAGGTAGCAAGTACAAGTAACGCCCCTGAACGACTCGCAGAGTCACCCGTCGTCCAAGGTGTACAAAACTTCACCTCCGCGAAGCATCGCGGTTGGATCGAACCTCCCTTCGTACCCCCACCACGTTGGCAAGAACGTCGCTGGAACTACTGGATGATGAGCCAGAAGGCTGGCACACTCACCTATTTGGTTTTTGCTGCCGGATTCTCGTTAGCCTTCTTTGTTCTCTGGGACTGGCTAGTGGTACGCTTCTCCATTGAGATTCCACTCCTAAGAAGCTTCGGCAAAAATGCTTTATTTTGTT
>JBIJCS010000184.1:0-8684 GCA_044344575.1 Pirellula sp.
ACGCTGCTCAGCGGTTCCACAATCTCCTTCTATCGCGAAGGGACCGAAACAATCCCTGTGGTCGCACGCGCGATCGATGAAGAACGATTGAATCTCGATCAGTTTGAAGACATCACCTTGTTTACCCTCAGCGGAAAGAGTGTTCCATTACAACAGATTGGCCACTTGGAGTATTCGCAAGAAGACCCGATCGTTTGGCGACGGAGTCAAGAACAAATCCTCTCGGTCCGTTGTGATATTGCAGATGGCAATCAAGCACCGGATGTCAGCAAGCGAATTGAGGGAGAACTTAAGGACCTGCGGAGCGAACTACCACCTGGATATCGAATCGATTTGGGTGGAAGCATTGAAGAGAGCAATAAGGCAAACGTCGCTTTGTTTGGAATGTTTCCGATCATGGTGATGGTGATGCTGACACTCCTCATGGCGCAGGTACAAAACTTTCGCAAGATGCTCTTAATTTTCGGGATCGCGCCCTTAGGGCTTATCGGAGCCGTCGCTTCCTTGCATCTGTTTCACGCCCCCTTCGGATTTGTAGCCCTGTTAGGGGTCATCGCGCTCGCTGGCATGGATATGCGCAACTCTGTGATCTTGGTCGATCAAATTGATCAAGACATGCGATTGGGACTCAGTCCTTGGGAAGCAGTGATTGAGTCGTCTGTTCGACGGGCACGGCCGGTAATCCTGACCGCAGCAACGGCGATTTTGGCGATGATTCCGCTGACGCGTAGTGTGTTTTGGGGGCCAATGGCCATGGCAATCATGGGTGGGCTTTCCATTGCAACTTTCTTGACCTTGATCAACTTGCCAGCGATTTATGTTCTTTTGTTCCGAATACGACCTGAAACGCCCAGCAGGAAGGTCGAAGAGTTTCAAATGGTCTCCGGAGCCCAATGACCATGGCCCTACCCCGATTTCTTGTGGATTCGATCGATGAAGCCACTCCGGTTGTGTTGCCAGAGGCAGAGTCGCATCATGCGAGCCGAGTCTTGCGAATGGATGCTGGGGATCCATGTGTTGTTTTTGATGGTGCTGGTCACGAAGCGCAAGGGGTCATTGCATCGGTTGAAAAGCGTGCGGTTACAGTCGCGTGTTGTGGCAAACGATTTGCCCCGCGCGATCATGATAATAACTTGCAGTTTGCAATTGCTATGCCCAAAGGAGATCGCCAACGCAACGTGATTGAAAAGCTCGTAGAGCTTGGGGTCGATCGGCTGATTTTGTTGGAAACCCATCGAAGCGTTTCAAAATTCGATGCGGATGCGGTGGAGAAACTGCGGCGTTATGGCATGGAGGCTTGCAAGCAGTGTCAGCGAAATCGGTTGATGGAAATCGAACCGTCTGTTCGATGGGAGCAATGGGTTGCAAGCCAATCGCGGAACGCTTGGATACTGCATCCCAAAGGTCTCATGCCCGAAAATGCGAAGGATGGCTTCTTGTTCGACACACGTGGCTTTCTTGAGACTGCCTGTCAACCTAGCTGCCGTGAGGATGCTTCGGCATCGGTTGGCCCCCTTGTTTTTGCGGTGGGGCCTGAAGGTGGTTTCACCGATCAAGAAATTGAGGTCGCCTTGGAACATTCCCTCCGAGTGCTTGATCTCGGGGAACGTATCTTGAGGGTCGAGACTGCAGTAGCACTCGCAGCGACCTTGGGTAGCTTGGTACTGACCTAAGCCAGTTCATTTAATCGCCACTACCTCCCCGTCGATATCCATGCTTGGCCTATCGAAATACCGGCATCGTTGGGTGGGATTTGCCGATGGGTCAAGAGTTGCCACCCATGAGACGGTAAATGATGCTCGAGGGCGGCGACCAAGAGAGCGTTTTGAAATACACCTCCGGTGCAACCAATGGTTTTTGTAGCGGGAAGGGAGAATGGCGGTCCAGTCATCGCTTCTGATTCAGAAAGAGGAACCTCATTTTCGGTAAGACTCTTAAGCGCATTGAAGATTACATCGAGCAACGCGCCGTGGAATCGATAAGCAATCGTGGTAACCGGAAGTTGCTCGTCGATGTCTTTGAGAATTCCGACTAGGGGTACGGAGTAATCGAACAACAGCTTGCCGTCTTGCCAAACAGCAGGAAATCGGTAGCGATCCTCAAAGCGTATCGGATCATCCCCTTGAACTTGCTTGGCATGGAAGTGAATCCAAGCTGCTTGTTCTAGTCGCATCGCTGCGTGGGCTTCGAACTCATTGTCATGTACAAGATCGAGTATCGAAGCGACGGCATCGATTAGCCTGCCGATACTGCTGCTAGGTATGGAACGCCCATTTTGCTCGGAATATTGACGAAGAATCCTTTGTTCTTGGCCACTCAGAGCACGGAAGGGAGGAAGCCAAATCAGCGGATTTTCATCGATGGACAAGAGATATGCCAAGGCACATCGCCAAGGGTGTTTGCCAGCAACATCGCTGCGTGGCAAAGGAACCGTCTTCAAGTGTCCGATTCGTTGGAATGAACTGGTTCGGACCCTTGTTGCTCGGTGATCGGATAAAGGTTCTCCAAAAGCGTTTGGCCGGTACATAAGGAGTTCCCCACCCCAGATGCTTTCATCGGTACCATACCCCGTGCCATCGAAGACGAAACTGAGGAACGGTTCGTTGATTGGGAGTTGGTGATCGCAAGCGAGGGAGGCGAGATGTGCGAAATGGTGTGGGACAGTCGATAGGGTGGCTCGGTCTTGAAGCTCCCGAGAAAGTTGGTGGGAATGGTAGCCCGGGTGGTCATCGGCGAGGATTCTTGAAGATCCAGATGGATGAGCAAGGAGCTCTTGAGTGACCTTTTCGCGGATGATTCTCAAGACTTCCGGGTCGCTGGCGTCACCGAGGTGTTGCGAACAGCAAATATAATTCGAGCTCGAAATAGAAAGGGTCGCCTTAAGATCTCCTCCGAGCGCGATGCAACGTTTGTGGTGTCTAAGTGCTTGTAGAGAATTGGGACTAGCGGCCGGTGTATTTACAGCAGCCGGTGTAGAAATCGCAGGCGGTGTAGAATTCGCAGGCGGTGTATTTATCGCCGGCAGTGTATTTATCGCCGGCAGTGTATTTATCGCCGGCAGTGTAGTTACCGCAGGCAGTGTGGACGAATTCTTGATGGGAAATCGCAGGGGGCTTGCCCCGCGAGCCCGGCGAACAGGGATCGTCTTCGAGAGCGATGGAATAGCTCGCTGAGGAATGTCGATCCAAACAGAATCATCGAGAGGCTGGATGATCTGACGTGAGTGACTCAGCACTCCCGCGACTGCATTTGCGTACGTGGTATAGGCAGTATCGTCGTCGGTCAGCATTGGAGCGTTGCCTGGGTTCGCTGAAGTAACCAGAATTGCTGGAAGAGTGCGATGTTCTTTGAGTGATCGAAGCAAAAGGAGTTGCAACGGGGAGTTCGGTAGCATCACACCAAGAGTCGCATCGATTGGATTGAGGTTCGGTGCGATCGATGAAAGTGGGGATCGATGAGGGTGCGAGTAACTTGAGATGTGTTGATCAAACGTAGAATCCCCTCGATGGGCGATGACGATGGGGCGTTCGGATGAAGTGAGCAACGATCGACCAGCGGGAGAAAGATCGACGAAAGCGAGTGCGGATTCAAGAGAATCGACAAGTAGCGCAAAAGGTTTCGATGGTCGTTGTTTCAGATCACGCAAAGCTTGAATTGCACTGGGACTGCTAGGATCACAAAGGAATTGGTACCCGCCGACAGCTTTGGCGAGAATGAGTTTCCCTTCCAAAAGATGCTGCGTTATTTCTTGCAGGATGCGCTGGATGCTGGTTGCATCATGTCCTGCGACCTTACAGGAAGTCGTTGTCCAGTTCCAAATCGGACCACATTCAAAGCAACTGATGGTTTGCGAGTGAAACCTACGGTCGTTGGGATTTTGGTATTCCTGTTCGCAACGATTGCAAAGGGAATAGGGTGCCATCGAGGTACGGCATCGATCAAAAGGACTTGAGAATTGGATCGAGTACCGAGGGCCACATTGGGTACAACTGATCATGGGGTCCATAAACCGCCGATGACTTGGATCAAGCAATTCAGCGATACAGGATTGGCAGGGCGGAAGGTCGGGAATTGCATAGAGAGACATCGCACCAGGGGGAGTTGATTCGACAATGCTTTCCGCGATAGAGAATCCCTTGATGTTTGTGTTCAGGGGAAGGAAGCGAACTTGAAAGGAGTCGATGCGCGCAAATTCAGGTGGGGATGTAAGGATGTGTTGTTGGAGTATTTGGATGTGATCCTGTCGACCTTGAGCGATAATGACGACACCATCCGGGGTGTTGGAGACGGATCCCTCGATAGGAAGGCTCTGCGCGAGCCTCCATAGAAAGGGTCGTAGGCCGATGCCTTGAAGGTTTCCACGGAGTGTCAGTTCGATGCGTTGTTTCACCGCTGGTTAGGTAGAGAGAAGCGAGAGAGTTTTAGGAAATCCAAGTTGACGTTTGGAGTTTCATCTGCGACGAATTGCGCGGCGAGCTCTCCGAGGACAGAGGTGAATTTGAAGCCGTGGCCGGAGAGGCCTGCGATGAGATAGACAAGATGATGATCGGGTAGGGTACCGACGATGAAGTGTTCGTCGGGGGTCATGGTGTAGTAGCACCCTTTGGATTGGACGAGAGAGTTGGAGTTCGGTGTGGGAGCTGCGTGAGGCATGTAAGCATGCAAGAATGATTCAACAAGGCATTGGTCGTCTGGATCCGATGGATGCAACCCATCGATTTGGGATGCGGGGATCCCTCCGCTGTGGCGAGCCACCTTGAGTCCATGGGAGTCGCGTTGAGGGAATCCGTAGTAGTATCCGTCGGGCGTATCGTAGAAGAAACAAGGGAATCCGCTGGACTGCAGGTAATGATGTGGTTGGGGTTGGTACCAATACAAGTGCTTGTGAAGTACCTTTAAAGGGACCTTGTATTCTTGCAGCACGCGAGCGGACCAAGGTCCAGCGCAAAGGATAAGTTTTTTTGCGATGAAGGTATCGGTTGGGGTTTGTACTCGAACGCAATGATGATCCGCAGACCAATCGGTTACACAAGTGTTCGTAAGAACAGTCGCACCGAGCGAACGAGCGAGGTCCATTTGCGTTTGAATACATCGTTCAACCAGAAGATAGCCAGCGTCGTTTTCTAAGATGACTTCCCATTGAGGATTTCCTCGAATGCCTGGAAATCTGCGCTCGGCTTCTCCCATGGACATGCGTTCGATGGGAAGCTGATGTTCCTTTGCGCTGCGTAGCACACCTTGGATCACAGCCCCCTCGCTAGGCCCGACTTCGAGAAGACCTGTTGCGTGGTAGAGATGTTGGTTGGAGTGCTGCTCGAGAGATTTCCAAAGTGAGTAAGCTTGTTGCAACAACGGCACGTAGCTGGGGTGTTCGAAGTAAGACTTACGAATGATACGGGTATCACCGTGAGAGCTGCCGAAGGGATGCGGCGGTTGGTGCTGATCGATACCGAGGACGTTGAGTCCTCGTTTGGCTAGAGCGTAGAGTGCGGCGGCTCCGACTCCGCCAACACCCAGGACGATTGCATCGACCATTGAACCAATCCTGAGTTTGAATAAATCCTGATTAGGAGTAGACCGCGACCGGCTTTCCGAGGACATCAAGGCGTGGTTTCACACCAAGTCCCGGGGATGTTGGTGCGGCCAATCGGCCGTTGGTGCGTTGCGGTGCACCTTCCGCAATGCTTACAGGTCCATAGCTATTGAAGTCCGTGCTGGTGAACAGCAGTTCGGTAGGAGTACTGTGTGCTAGGTGAGCGATCGTAGCGGTAACGATATCGCCACCCCAAGTATCTTCAAGGGTCATACCGATCCCCATCGCGACGCACAAATCACGAGCTTGGCGAATTTTGGTCAATCCACCGAACTTGCTGATTTTCAAATTCACGACATCCATCGCTAAATCCCGTCGGGCACGAAGTAGGGTTTCGAGTCCATCAATATTTTCATCGAGCACAAAAGGGTGATCGGTTTGACGTCGAACCGCGAGACACTCTTCGTAAGTAGCACAAGGTTGTTCGATATAAACGTCGAGATTTTTGACACCACGGCAAACGCGGATGGCTTCGTGTTGAGTCCAGCCGGTATTTGCGTCAGCAACCAGCCGATCCGTGGGTTGCAGTGCAGCTCGAACGGCGTGAATACGTTCGATATCGACATCGGGATCACCACCGACCTTCAGTTGAAACCGTCGATAACCTTGGTCCCGATACCCGGCAACGTTCGATGCCATTTGTTCCGGAGATTCTTGGGAAATGGCTCGGTAGAGATGGAAATCTTGACCGTAACGCCCACCGAGCAGCGTGCAGACGGGCAGTCCCGCTTGCTGACCGAGGAGATCCCAACAAGCCACATCGAGAGGAGATTTAACGTACGGGTGACCTTTGAGAAGTTGGTCCATCCGTCGATTGATACGATCGATTTCCAATGGGTTTTCGCCAATGAGCTGCGGGGCGAGCTCGGCCAGACCTGCGCGAACCCCAAGAGCATAAGAAGGAAGATAAACAGGCCCGAGAGGGCAGCTTTCCCCCCAGCCTATCTGACCGGAATCGGTATGGAGCGCAACGACGGTCGAGTCGAAGACGGTTACGGATTTGCCACCGCTCCACTTGTAAGTGGTTTCGTGGAGGGGCAAATCCACTCGATAAACTCGGATTTCACGGATGCGCATAGGATTAGACCTGGAGTTTGGCTATGAAGTTCTTGAGGTGCAGTGGCGTTGCACAACGTTATACCTCAGAAGCCGGATCGAGGGTACGCGTTGCTGGTTCGACTGCTGCAAGCCGTAAGATGAGTGCAGACGCAAAACCAGCCGGATGTTTTCACAACCGGCTGGTTTGAGGATACCGAAAGTTTCAGAAAGCTGCGTACTACTCAGATGAAGGGATCAAAGGGCCATCGCTGCCCAATCCACCCTTGAGTTCCGCATGCTTATCCGCCTTGGCTTGCTGTTGCTGTTGTTCTTTTTCAGCTTCGTTGCGATGCTGCTCTTCGGTCCAATCAACGCGACGGCGCGAAAGGCCGATCTTGCGTTCATCGCTATCGACGCGAAGAACCTTGACATCGATTTCGTCACCGACCTTAACAACGTCTTCTGGGTTCTCCACCTTGTCATCCGAAAGCTCGGAGATGTGTAGAAGCCCTTCGAGGTTATCTTCGAGACCGACGAAGACACCGAAGTTGGTGATCTTGGTAACCTTACCATGAACCAACTGCCCTGGCTTGTACTTCTCAGGAATAGTGGTGTTCCATGGATCGTCATCGAGTTGCTTCATACCGAGGGCGATACGACGACGAGCTTGGTCGACGCTCAGCACGCGGCACTTGACTTGCTGACCCTTTTGCAAGACTTCACTTGGGTGACTGACCTTGCGAGTCCAAGACATATCCGAGACGTGAAGCAAACCGTCGATACCTTCTTCGAGTTCGATAAAGGCACCGTAGTTGGTAAGGTTGCGAACCTTGCCGGTGACTTCCGCATTCTCTGGGTAACGTTGCATGATGTCGTCCCATGGGTTGGCTTGGGTCTGCTTGATCCCGAGGGATAGCTGCTGACCTTGAGCATCGACCCCGAGGATCTTGACATCGATCTTGTCGCCGATTTGAACCATCTCGCTTGGGTGATTGATGCGTCGTGTCCAAGACATTTCGCTGATGTGCACCAAGCCTTCGATACCTGGTTCGAGTTTGACGAACGCCCCGTAGCTCATCACATTGACAACTTCGCCCGGTACCGTCGTACCCACTGGGTACTTCTCCGCAATGTTGGTCCAAGGGTTGTTTTGCTTTTGCTTCAGACCCAAAGCAATCTTCTGCTTCTCGCGGTCGATCTGCAAAATCTTGACTTCGATCTCTTGATCGATCGCAACCATCTCGGTTGGGTGACCAATGCGTTCCCAACTCATGTCGGTGATGTGCAAAAGACCATCGATACCACCAAGGTCCACGAACGCGCCGAAGTCGGCGATGTTCTTGACCACACCCTTGCGGATTTGGCCAACTTCGAGTTCTGCCATGAGGTGCTCGCGGTCTTCCTCGCGTTGCTTTTCGATAAGCGAACGTCGGCTGACAACGATGTTTCGACGGGCTTCGTCAATCTTGAGGACTTCGCACTGTACCACTCGGCCGATGTAATCGCCGATGTCGTTCGGACGGCGAATGTCGACTTGGCTAGCTGGCAAGAAGACGTTGACGCCGATATCGACGAGCAAACCACCTTTGATCTTGCGGGTTACAGTACCAGTGACGACTTGTCCCTCTTGGACAGAGGCCATCATGTTTTCCCACTGAATGATCTTCTCAGCTTTGCGCTTGCTGAGGACGATCATGTTGCGGGCTTCTTCAAATACGTTCTGGTCTTCGACTTCTTCGATCAAGACCTTGATGAGCTGTCCGACTTGCGGAGGCTCTTCGCCTTCTTCCCATTCATTCTTTGGGATGGCGCCTTCGCTCTTGAAGCCAACGTCAACAACAACGAATTCTTCGTTGATTTCTACGATTTTACCTTCGACGATTTGATTTACGTCGAACTGCTTGTTGGCGTCTTCCAAGGAATCGAGGAGCAGTTCTTCTGCGGAATCGCCGAACATACCGGCGAGTTCATCTTCCAAGGAGTCGTCTTCGAGAGAGCGGATAAGAGAACGGTTGACCATGCGAAATGGATCCTAGCAATTGGTTCGCAAGAC
>JBIJCS010000011.1:0-27584 GCA_044344575.1 Pirellula sp.
ATGGTATACTTTGCACCGCGAATACGATTTTCAAGCTCGGAGATAACTTCTTGGGACCGTACTTGCATGGCAAGATCGATTGAACCACTTCCTTTCGCATTTACTGCCCCGGAGAGCCTTCGCACAGTAGCGTCTTGTCCATCAGGCAAACGTCCAGCGAGGTCCGCCAACTCGGCGACCCAGTCGACCTGATCGGTTAACCAGCCTTCGATCGTAGCGACTTGATCGGACTTCTCTTGATACTTTGCGGTAACTTTAGATTCATCGCGGTGGTTCGCTTCCAATCCCTTGACTTGGTCTTGAAGATCCCAAACATCGGACAAAAGAAAGTAACCGATCGTTGCGGCAGCGGCCGTACCGAGCCCAGCGAGAGTTCCCCATCGAACCCAAGGGTTTGGTGGGACGGGAGGTTTTTTTGGAGCTAAGAGATTGACTGGTAGGGACTGAGCAGAGATATCGAGAGCCGCCCCGGAGTTTGCAGCCGAGTGCACGCCTTCGGACGCGGCAGGCCCAACGACATTCCATCCAAGGTACGGTGCGATCCATTGCACATGGAGTTGCTCTTGCTGTTCGATCGCTTCGCCAACATTGCGTGCGAATTCTCCTGTTTCGAAGATGCACCACGAGACTGGATATTCGCTTAAATCCGGTGGCAATAGCGTCAGGCATCGTTTCGCTTCGGTGTCGATTTGTTCTGCGACGCGTTCTGCATCCTCTGTGCTATACCGCAATGTACGCAGTAGCACAGGGACATTGCCATGGCAGATCGCAATCTCGGCTTCTCCGGCGAACAAGTGCATTGCGATGATGACGGAGTTTCGCTCGACTTTACTTTCTTGGAGCAAACGAAGCGGAGCAAGTTGACGAGAACCGACCGCAAGCAATTTGAAACCTGCGGAGCTGCATTGTTCATGAAGCGCGGCCATCTGTCGCTGAGAAAGAGCGAACGCAAATACTTGCTGCGTTCCTGGAGATTGCGAATCGGAATTGGGCTGAGTGGGGGGCGAATAAAAGTCGATGACAGGAGGATCAGGCGACTCGCCTTGTTGCTGTTCAACTTCGGTCGCCACCAGTGACGGGAGCTCATCGGGCGAGGCGGGGGGGAGATTTAACGGTAGCAGGTCTAGTTCTGGGCGTGACAGGAGAACAACAAGCCCTTTGACCGAAATTTTCTGTTCTTTGAAGTGTTCTGCGAGTGCAACAAGCGGTTTCGCGGTCTTGGGTTCATCGGGACTTACTTCAGAGCTTTCGTTCGATTCGATTGCAAGCCGCAGGGTGCCGATTTCAGAGCCTTTGACCTGTCGGGCGTTTGGGGTGAGCACGAAATAGGAGACCGAGTCGCGGTCCCAGTGCACGACGGCCAATCGCCCGGATAGTGTTTGGGCTGAGGATTTTCTTTGAAATAAGGAGAATCGATCTAGGAAGCTCATGGAACGCCAGGTTGTAGGGATTCTGCGGGAAAGCCACGGTCCCAAGGGTGCCAGACTTGCAGATCGCGGATTTGTGCAGGGATTTGTCGCGCGTCGATCACAACGGTACATCGAAACACCGGGCTCTTTTCATCCCGGAAACCCACCGATTGTAGTGAAAAAACGTCGCTTCTCGTCGTTAAAAACGGTTCTAGTTCAACCAACTTGCGGACATCCACCAATCCCTTTTCGAGGAGCCATGCGATCGAGCGTATCTCTTCCTCAGGTCCGCGCATTGCCCCTTCTTGGCGTGTTTGAACGATCTTTTGCGCCAAAGCCGGATCGATACCAGGAATAGCGGATAGTACCACAGCGGACGCTACGGTAAGGTCGACTCGCCCTTCAATTATCGGTTGAGTTTGAACGGTTGTATGCTCCATCAGTTTAAGCATCGCAGATCGGGACTCCGGATTGCTGTTTGCCCAAGGGCTACTCATCATCTTATTTTGCCCTCTGTTGCTGGTACTATTGCCAACGGGAGAAAGATCTAATTCCACATCGATCAGTTCGAGAGGGGAGCGGAGTTGGTAAAGAGCGGGTTGTTGCCAATTCGGAACCCATTGCTCGGGTGTCACACGTTCTGTTTGGACACTTTCGTTTGTTCCGCTTGACGCTTGGGAAGTTGCTCCACGTCTCGATTGGGCAGAAGGAGTAGTAGGGGATGGTGTGGCAGGGGAAGTCGTGGACGATCTCGAAGCATTCTTCGATGACTGATTTTGCGAACTTGCGTTAGAGTCCGCTGCGGGAGGGCTATTACGAGCAGCGGTGGATTGATTCGAGGAAGTGCTAGGCGAGTTGGTACCTTGTGGACGATTTCGATTGGAATTATTCCCTTGCAACGAGCGCGTATCGATACCAGGTCCATGTTGTCGCATCGCGATGATAAAGTTCGCTTGCGAGACGGTTAGGACTTGGGTCAGCTCTTGATGAAGTTTTCGCAGATCAGGTTGATTAAGAATGATTTTTTGGGTGCCATCTGGGCGTTCATTGCGTTCACCTTGAACCCAGCTCAAGTATTGTTTCCAAGCTCCCGAACCCGTAGTGGCGTTGCCTCCAAGATCGTCGATACTCGATGTGGACATCGACCCCATGGTATTCGGATTCGAGGGGGTAGACGCCGTTGCGTTGTTTCTAGAAAGTTCCCTCAGCATTGGGTTGCCAGTCATTGTTGCGTTTGGGTCGATCAGCAATTTTTCAAGCAACGAAGATTCCCAAGGGTCGATTTGATAATTTTGGTCGAGATCACCGCCGAACCAACGCAGTCGAACTAGATCATTCGCTTGGGCTTTTTGTTGCCGCTGCGAGGGGGACTGCAGCCCGCTTGAGCTTGCTGAGGCAATGGTATCCCGCGCGATAGTTGCGGCAGTACGAACACCGAATTGGGCAAGCCAAGTGTCGACGGTTTCTTCGTCCGCATCAGGTAACCTCAGGAGCATATTTCTGGCGATACCTGGACGCGTTTGATTCCACCGTAAGAGGGTTGGGATATGTAACTTTCCTCCTTCGTTTTCCAAGCCCCATTGCCATGAGCGATTGAATTCTGAGTTACCTGCCAATGATCCGGGGTTTGCTGTTGCAGCACTGCTGTTGCTCGCGGCTGAGTTATTGCTTGATAGACCAATTTGCGCCGTGGATTGCTCGGATGCGCCTGCATCGGAGATAATTGCAAATCGCCAGTGTGATTGGGAGTCGCTTTCTTTTGAGGGATCTTGAGTGGGTGCACGAAGCGGTCGCCCAAAAAATTTCTCCGATGCCCCACTCTTTAGGATTGTTTGACGTACTCGAAGTGGTTGTTCAAGGAAGCTCGATGCGAACTCGACACCGCTGAGCGCGGCGAGCCTCGCTTGAGCTTGTTCTTCTTGCAGTCGCGTTAATCGATACTCATTTTCCATCTCGAAGGAATAGCGGTAGGCAGCTAACGAGATCAGCATCACTAGGACTACCACGACAAGAAGTGCCATGCCGGATCTTGCATGTGCCGAAGTTGCCATAGGATGACGTCGAGATTTTCTCATGGCGACCTCCGTGAGGTACGCATGGGAGGAGCAGCCGGTAACGTGGGGGAAGTTATTGGCATGCGATCTCGGCGTGCTGTTTCGACGATGATCACGTAGGTATTTTCCGTAGTGTCCGTCAGCCGTTCGTTACCTAATCCCGGTTCGAGGATCTCTCGACTTGCGGTTGCTTCTGGATCGAAGAGCGGGTTTTCCATTTCCTCCGTTTCCGACTCGGAGGATTCCGCTTCGGAATCTTTCGGTGGAGGGATGGGTTTTTTGAACACGGAAATCGCGGGGAAGTCAAAGGTGATTGCAATGGCTCTCGGAACGCCGCCTTGGGACGACGAGCTCCATTGGTCTGACCACGTATTTCCATCGGAGTAATGAAACTTTGGCTTCACAACACCATAAAGTCTGGTTTCCTTCAGTGGCGGAATCCATTGAGACTCATCATCGATCATCGACTCCAGCGTTGTTCCTCGGGGGGGAGCATTTGGATTTGCCGAAGGATCATTGGTACCTTTGCGTTGTAGTCTTGACATCTGCATGCCGTTGACCGGTTGGTTCGAAGCTAGGTACGCATCAAAGTATGCCTGGGGAATCCATTCGCGTCTGACCAGTTCATATTGGATTGAATCGGGATCTTGAATCTCTGCGATCGGTTCAGTGCTTTCTTCTGTTTGAACCGGTTCGAGACGATACTCGACTTCGAGCAATCCTCCGCCCCAAATGGAACTCTTCCATTGCTCCATCGCTGCTTCTTCTGGGGTCGAGGTCATCGATTCAAGAGATAGTTCTTGTCCATTTCCACCACCGAATGGAGATTCATTGGTGTCAGCCAAGCGTTGGAGAAACGGCACTGGATCGATCGATGGAACAATGTTCGCGAGAAAGCCGGAGACATCCCCTTCGAAGTTCACGACACCTGCTTGAGGGTCGTTGCCTAGGCTTCCGACTGCGGGGCCTTTCGCCAGATGATCCATGTCTTGGCTAAGCCATGTACGGGTCAGCCGAAGAACACGAATCCGCTGAGTCAACTTCCAACTGCGTTCCTGCGATCGCTGGAGAGCTTCCATCATTCCCCATCCTAGGAGCATAAGGACGGAAAGCAGGCCAAGCGCGATCATCAATTCAAGGAGCGTATATGCTTGAACATTTCGAGAAACCTTTTTAGAACGCATCACTAAAGGCCTCGCGATGCAGTACCCATTCGTTCTGAATTCAAAGTTCCAGAATCGTTTGTGGGTTGCCTTCGTAACAGTCTGTGCAGTTGTATCAGTGGCTTCGCGTCGGTTCCACCAAGAGTTGCGGAATCAGCAGAATCGAACAGTTCCACTGTTATCGAGACTAGTTCGCTCGGTATTGGGGGGGATGATGCAGCGGGTGCGACAGGATTGGTTACGTTCGACGCATTGAATGGATTTCCACCGCTTGGAGTTGAAAATCCGTTTGTTGCTCCGATCGAACCGTTTTCGTCATTTGGGTTCAAGGACGACTCGAAAGAGCCTTCCTCGACCATCGCGATGGGCTCGATCTGCACGCGGTAGACACGCGGTTCCGGTCCTCCCAGGACAGACGAGAACGATTCTTGTGTCGTACCTGCATAGATTGCTAGTACCGTTTCATCCATGATCGAGACAGCTTGGACCAAAGCGCTAATCCGCGTTTCTGCTTTGCTCCCAAAACGAGTGCCTAAGGAGATTAGGGACAGAAGCACCATTGCGCTTGCCGCCAGGATGGCAGTCGCGATCATTACCTCGAGGAGGGAGAAGCCGCGACGCAAGCCATCGGTCGAACTCATCGGATAACCTCGAGTTCACCAGTCGCAGCACTAAAGGATACTGTGATTGTTTGACGGGCTTTTGTATCGAACAACGTGATCTCGGCGTCTCTACCACGTCCTTCTGCACTCATCGGCAAGCACCAGGCGTGGCCGGAAGTAGCTGGATCGTCGCCAACACCGCTCGCTGTGAGGGTATCACGCTCGGACGAACTACTATCGGAGAATCCTTGGAAGGGGCTATCGACAACTCCGACTTCTTCATCGGTGGAGGCCGACAGTGCATCGTCAGCGTAATCACCGGCTAGCTCATCGAGCCAAGCCACCGAGAAGACAACGATATTGGAGGGTAGTTTCCAAGTTCTTGGAGTAACGCCGGAAACGGAGTTGTTTTCCTCGCCACCGAGGGGAGTTTCGAAAGGGCTTCGTTTCAGGGCAGTTCCGCTGTTGGAGGGTTGTGGGATTGAGGCCGATGGATCTTCGCGACGGATGGGGGCTAATTCGCCGGCGATCAGGCTATCGATACCGCCGGAACGAAGTTCATTGTCACCTTGTTGGATGTGCAAGAAAACCGGCGCACCAGTCATCATGGCTTGGTATCTTCCGTCCTCGATTGCTTCACGCAGTTTCTGCGTTGCTTCGCTCAATTCGGCTTTTCGCATCGGGCGTGCAATGCTTGGCCAAGCGATGGCAAGGATACCCGCGAGCAAAACGACGACGATCATCATTTCGAGGAGTGAGAATCCTTTGCGTGACCTAAAAGGGCTTGCTACGTTACTTCTGAAAATCATAGAACCATTCCGACTGTAGGCGGTATCGGGCCATAGGCAAAAACTGGCAGGTGATGGCAGGAGTTTTTTCGCAACTGCGTTCGATTACTTCGTATCCGTTTCGGACTCGTCCGAAGCGGCTTGGTTGCTGATATCATCGGCAGTCCCGGGCTGACGATCCGGCCCCAGAGAAAAAATCCTCGGGAAACTGTCGGTTCCTTTGCTCTCTTCTGAGTCACTGGTTTCGAATTCGTATTGAAACTCGCTTCCCCATGGATCGCGGGGTAGTTTGCCACCCTCGATGTAGGGACCATCCCAGTTCTTTGCCAGAGCTTCGTCTTCGGGTGCTGCCACCAGGAGTTGCAGACCTTCTTCCGTTAGCGGAAAGGACTTCATATCCACCGCGTACATTTTAAGGGCGGAGGCAAGGTTTCCAATTTGTGCTTGGGCTGTACGGATATCAGCCTTCTTTTGGGTGCCGAGCAAGCGTGGTCCAACGATCGCGATCAGACCGACGAGGATGATTAACACGATCATCAATTCGAGCAGGGTCAAGCCTTTGCGTTGTTTTCTTTTCATTCTGGATCATTCCTTTCGTAGTTGGTGATTCTTTTGAGTGTGATTTGATTAACCGACGGAAGAGTTGAGATCGAAGACTGGAAGTAATACCCCTACGATGACAAACATTACCATGCCACCGATGAAGATCAGCATCATTGGTTCGATCATCCGTACAAGGACTTCCAGCTTTCTTTCGATTCGTCCATCGATTCGATCGGCGATTTTGACAAGGACTTCATCGAGGGTATTTGATTCTTCTGCAACTCGGATCATGGCCATGACTTGGGGAGGAATCAAACCGCTAGCCGCTAAGGGTTTGGAGAGTGAATCTCCAGCGGTGACGTTATCAACCGATTTGAGCATGGCTTCGGCTAACAGGATGTTCCCGGTCGATTCGCTGCTGATGCGTAGTGCTCGTAGGAGTGGAACACCGTTCTTGAGCATAGTTCCGAGAACACGACAAGCTCTCGAGACAGCCGCATCGTGGAAGATATCTCCGGCGACTGGCGTTTTCAATTTCAATTGATCGATGCTACGTCGACCATGTTCTGTCTTCATCCAGCGGAAGATACCGAACGCTACTGCAACGATGGCCAGAATCACAAAAAGGCCGTAGTGCATCAGTACGTGGCTTGCCGTGAGCAATACTACGGTGATGATTGGAAGCCCAGTCCCATTTTGTTCGAGCCGATCAAAGAAGGGTTGGAACTTGGGTACTAAGAAAACCACCATCGCTGCGACGATGATCGTACCGACGACACCGAGGATCATCGGATAAGTCAGTGCGCCGATGATTTTGCTTCGCATCTCGTCTTGTTTTCGTAAAAAGTGCGCGGTGCGTTGCAAGGACTCTTCGAGGAAGGCACCTTCTTGTCCTGCTCTGACCATACTTAGCGTTAGTTCGGAGAAGATCGCAGGATGTTTTCCGAGGGCAACGTCTAGCGTATCACCTTGAGAGACAGCGTCGTGGATTGCCAAGCAGGTTTCTTGAAGTTTCGGGTTTTCCGTCGCATCTGAGAGGATTTTCAGGGACTCTAGCATCGGCACACCGTTGGACAGGAGGTCTGCTAGTTGTGCGCAGAAGTCGGCGACTTGCTCTTTCTTGACTCGCTTCGGCAACGAAAGGGTAATCGGTTTTGACTTTGAAACCGTATCTTCGAGTCGCATGGGATACATGGCTTGAGCGCGGAGCTTTTGCATCGCTTCGGCGCGTGATGACGCCGCGATGATGCCGGATAGTTTTTCTCCGGTGCTTGATTTCGCGGTGTAAGCAAACTCGGCCATGGGTGATCAATATTTCTAAACTACAGGTTGTTCGGTGCTATTTGTAGGGTACTTAGCGGTGGGGTTAGTCCTTAGTCTGCTTTGGTCACACGCATTACTTCGTCGATGGTTGTGATCCCTGCGAGAACTTTGTTCCATCCGTCGACGCGGAGGGTGTCCATACCGTTGCGTATTGCTGCCTGTTTGATCACATCAGTGGTTCCGGATTGTGTCAACAGATGACGGATTTCGTCGTTGGTCACCAGCAGTTCATAGATTCCCAAACGTCCGCGGTACCCATTGCGTCGGCAGCGTTCGCAGCCGACCGGCCGATACAGTTGCAGATTTGGGTCCAAGCGTTGTTCGACGGGAAAATCATCGGGCAAATCATCGGGATCGGGGTGATAGGGTTCTTTGCAGTCTGGGCAAAGGACCCGTACGAGTCGCTGTGCTAAAACGCCTTCGACGGTGCTTGCCACTAGAAACGGTTCGACCCCCATGTCTCCCAAACGCATAAACGCGCCAGCGGAATCATTGGTGTGCAGGGTACTGAAAACCATGTGCCCGGTCAGTGAGGCTTGGGTTGCGTTTTCGGCTGTTTCCAAGTCACGGATTTCGCCGACGAGGATCACATCAGGATCGTGCCGCAAAATGGCTCTCAAGCAAGCAGCGAAGGTCAGTCCCACTTTGGAGTGCACTTGAATTTGATTGATCCCTTCGAGCTGGTACTCGATAGGGTCTTCGGTGGTGACGATCTTGATATCTTCTGATTTGATTTCACTCAGTGCACTGTAAAGGGTTGTGGTTTTCCCTGATCCTGTCGGGCCAGTGACAAGCACAATACCGTGGGGTAATCGAATCAACTTCTGAAATTGCTCGTACACCTTGTCGGGCATACCAATTCCCTTGAGGGAGAATTTCAGATTCGATTTGTCCAGCACCCGCATTACGACACTCTCACCGTGAAGCATTGGTATCACGGAAACCCGCACATCTATTTCGCGACCGGAAACTCGTAACTTAATCCGCCCGTCCTGAGGGACACGTTTCTCAGCGATGTTCAGCTTGGCCATGATTTTCAGGCGGCTGATGATCGCTGCGCGGAACTGGTTCATTTCAGGGGGGGTGGGTTGCCTTTGCAAGACACCGTCGATCCGGTGTCGAATTTTGAGTCCGGCTTCTTGGGATTCGATGTGAATATCGCTTGCGCGTGCTTCGATGGCTTCGGTCAAAATCTCATTGACCAGTCGAACAACCGATGCTTGCTGTGCTTCTTCGGCATCTTCGAGGCTATCAGGATCGAGACCTTCGAGCATTTCGATTTCACCACCCTGCAGGCGTTGCAGAGCGATCAGGCCATCGATTGTCTCTGAGCCGATCCCAAGAAATTTCTTTGTCAGTCGCTGAATGGTTTCGGAGGTCGCCATCACGGGTCGCACTTCGACTTGTAGCTCGGAGGCTACGGAATCGATGGCGGCAAAATCGAATGGGTTGCTCACGGCGAGGCGTAGCCAGCCTTCCCCTTTTTCAAGAGGGAACACCGAGTGCCGGTGGATCAACTTTGCTGGGAATCCATCGAGAGCATCGCCAGTGACTTCTGATTCATCCGAGCCGAGCCACTCGATCTGCATCGAGCGAGCCCCGGTTTCCAGGAGTTCAACAGAGCTAGGGAAACTCCAACGTTCGACGAGCGCGTCTAACGGGGAGCCAGCATTGAGGCAATCGGCAAGCTCGCGCAGCTTGACCGAATCGAGCATCGGCTGCATGCCATTTGCGTTCGAAATCATGCGTCAATCCTGTTGAAACAAGAACGTTCGCTCCGCGAACTTGTTGTGGTGGGTGGGGGGGGCGGGATGGTTTGGGCCGACAATTCGTCGTGTCAGGACGATAGGATCTTCGAGACGCTTCGCTCGCTGAGACCTTCTCGCCGACCCAGTGGGTGGGGCACTTAGCTTTCCTAAGCTGTCTAAAGTATCTTTCGGCATCAAGTTGCGGTCAAGCTTGATCCGAAGCCTTGGAATGTTCGCAATCGGTACAGTTTATCCAAGTCGTGTAGAGGAATTGTGTTGGTTCGTCATCGTCGCATGAGCGGCAAAGGGACGTAAGAACCCGCTCATCGCAGAATGGACAGCATAATTGCGTATCAATGGTGTGATTTCTTCCCTTGGTTTGTCCGTTTCGGTTGCATCCCTCGTTCTTTTGGCGGACCTGCTGAATCGCATTTGCTGAATCACTGGTTGCTTTGTTAAGAAAATATTATTTCGCGATTTTGTGATTTAATCCTTCTGCGACACCTTCGGAAGGGGGGGACGTGCTAGTTCAATCGTTTCGGGGCGTTTGGAACATCGACGCGATGTTGTGCACCGTGGGTTTTCCCGAGTTGTTCGGCGGCACCATCTCGGAAGTCTCGAGCGGAGCGATAGGTGGTTACGAGCCGGATACCGCATTCGAGAAAGAGCCAGTCTTTTGCTCGGCGTTGCACTGCGATGGAGCGTTGCAGAACGAGTTGTCGATTCGCATTGTCTAGTTGTGATTCATCATTTTGCGGATTGGATGTTGCTGTGTCGTTGGGGGTTGCGTTTGGTGGTTGGTTTGTTTCGGTTGAGTCCCCAGCATTTTTCGGGAGTGAGGAGACGTATCCTTCTGCGTAGGAAGCCCCGCTTCCTCGTGCGTAGCCACCGAAGAGGAGTTTTGCAGCGGTAGCGATAGTGATCATTAGTTCACGGAAGAGTTGGATTGCATTTTCAACATCCATACGTGGACCGTAGAAGAAGAACAAGGTACGGTGTCCTTTTCGGGACGAGTACCATTGGGTCATTGGGAAGATATGTTGGGTTAGATAGTTTGCGAGGTCTTTTTCCCAGGACAGAGCGCGCGAGCCGTTTACCGGGCATGCTTGTCGCGTGTAAAGAATCGACTCGATACCTTCATCACTGGCGAGATCTGCGCGGCTTAGGTTATGACGCAGCATGAGGGCTTGCATCATTCTGAGCGCGTTTTCCCGTTCGGCTTCGGTTGCTGCTTGATTGCGAGCGGTGTTATCGATTGCTCGAAGTCGGTTGATGATTTTCTCGAATTCGGCTTGAGTTAGGTCACCGGCTTGTTTCTTATCGTTTCCTGCTGTGGAATCAGCGCAGCGGACGGCTTGTGGTCCGGCGGTCCAAGCGTTCGTGACATAGTAAGCACCTTCGTCTCTTGCATCCCAAGTGTCGTGTAGAACGTGATCGATCACCGTGCAGAGGTGTGCGGTGGGCCGCCCTAACCGTTGACATTGGATGATGATAGGACCTTGGGCCAATCGCAAATGTTCGATGAGTTCCAAATTGGCATTTGGAGTTATCACTGCGACCGTGTTATTAGGGATCCAGCCGAGTTCATGGAGATAGGGTCCGTAGATGCTGCTTGGGACTCCATTGCGAGGCGAAGAGCCGTAGCGAGTTTTGAGAGTTTCGTAGACGTCTCGATAAGCGATACCGGTTGCGATAGAGATGGCGCGGCTGACACAATCACCGGTCATTCCAACGAACCCGCCGACGGATCGACCACCGTCATTCCATGCGAATTTTTTAATGGGTTGCATCATAGGATGTTTGCGTTCCGAATAGGCTAGTCGTTGTTATAGGCTAGACGTTGTGCAGTTATGCTTGGAGAAGAATTTCCTTTAGAACATGCGCGGGATCGACGCCGGTCAAGCGTGCGTCGAGACCTTGAAATTTGGCGGAGAACCGTTCATGGTCGATGCCAAGAGTGTGCAGTAGGGTTGCGTGGAAGTCTCGCACATGGACGGGTTTATCAACAATGTTGTATCCGAACGGACACGTTTCACCGTAGAGTGTGCCACCTTTGATTCCACCGCCGGCCATCCACATGGAGAAGCAACGGGGATGGTGATCACGTCCGTAGTTCTCTGCGGTGAGTTTTCCTTGGGAGTAGTTTGTGCGGCCGAATTCCCCGCCCCACACGACGAGGGTGTCTTCGAGGAGTCCACGCTCTTGGAGGTCTTGTAACAGTGCGCCGGTAGGTTGATCGGTTTCCGAGCATTGGGTCCGCATGCCGCCTGGCACACCGCCGTGATGATCCCAGCCTTGGTGATAGAGTTGGATGAACTTCACTCCTTTTTCTGCGAGTCGGCGCGCGAGCAGGCAGTTGGCAGCGAATGTCCCGGGTGTACGGACTTGGGCTCCATAGCGGTCCAGTGTTGCATCCGATTCCGCGGACAAGTCCGTTACTTCCGGGACGCTTGATTGCATGCGATAGGCCATTTCGTATTGAGCGATACGAGCAGTCAGTTCGGGATCGGCGGTCCGTTCAGCTTGGATTCGGTGCAATTGTTCGAGTCGATCGAGCATTTGACGTCGACTGGCGTTATCGATACCTGGGGGGTTGGTGAGGTATAGTACTGGTTCTTTTCCGGATCGGAACTGGACACCTTGGTAGCGTGCGGGAAGGAATCCGGAGCCCCACAAGCGGGAGTATAGGGGTTGATCGACTTTACCTTTTGTGATCAGTACAACGAAGCAAGGAAGGTTTTCGTTATCGCTACCGAGTCCGTAGTGCATCCAGGCGCCGATGCTAGGACGACCGGAAATTTGATTGCCTGTTTGGAGGAGCGTGATTGCCGGGTCATGGTTGATCGCTTCGGTGTACATCGAGCGAATGATGGCCATTTGGTCGACGTATTTCGCGGTATTGGGTAGGAGTTCGCTGACCCAAGCACCGCACTGACCGTGTTGCGAGAATTTGAATGCGGAGCCTGCGAGTGGCAGCACGGCTTGGTTGCCTGACATACCAGTCAGTCGTTGTCCGGCACGGACGGAGTCGGGGAGAGGTTGACCTTGTTTTTCGTTTAGTAGTGGTTTGTAGTCGAAGGTTTCGAGTTGGGAGGGGCCACCTGCCATGAACAAATAGATGACGCGTTTGGCGGTGGGGCGATGGTGGGTGGGATTGAGAGCACCCTTTGTTGCAATTCCCTGGGTAGGAATTCCAGGTTGTATTTTTTCGGTAGGAGCGGCGCAAGCGACTTGCCGATCGCGTTGTAGAAGGTCGTTCAATGCGATGGCGCCGAGTCCGAGTCCTGAACGGCATAGCCATTCGCGGCGTGCGTGCAACGCGAGGTCAGCTTGATCGATCTTCGCAATGGTGTCGAGTGTCATGGCACTTGTGCGTTTCAAAAAACGAAGGGGTAACAATTACAGCAATGGTGAGGAAAACATAGCCTATTGGTTATACCCCACAATCGCCGACTGGACTACTGCGAGAGCCGATTGCTCGAGAGACGAGCGAAGAGAATGTTGAAAATAGATGGGGAGTGCTGCGGTCCGTCGGTTGACGGCCTTGCAACAAGTGCTTTTTATTTTTTACTCATCGGGGGGATGAATGTTCGCCTTAAGTAGGATCCAAAGCATTGATTCGGCGGATGAATTCTTGTTTGGTTTCCGCATCACCTAGATGTTCTAAGATAATGGGCATTTTCATTAACAGTGATCGGTAGCTTGTTCGATCCTTCGGGGCAGCATCGGGGCCGTTGGCAACAGATTCCAGTCCCTCAATGGCTTGTTGGAACTGATCATACGCTTCCTGCCATCGCTCATCGTCGAAATACAAGGTTCCTAATTGCTCAGAGATTTCAATTCGATGTCGTTGCCAAATCGGCTCCTCTGGCTGTAAGGTTTTTATTTCCATTGCAAGTGGCAATGCTTCGTTGTAGACGGAGATCGCTGTCTCCTTGTCTCCAATGAGTTGCAGGAAGTGTCCTAACTGGTGTAGTGACGAGACCAACTCCATCTTTTGGGGAAGGTTCGACGGTTGTCTGGCGTAAAGCAGGCGGTTGATTTGGACCCAACTGCGGAAACTATCGATTCCTTCTTGAAGCTGACCACGTTGCATGAGAAGATTGGAGATAGCGAGGTAGCTGTGCCCCAAGGTCTTTTGGAATTCGGCGACACTCGGCACTTGATTTGAAAGTTTTTTGCGAATGTCTAGCGATTTCGAGTGATGCTGCAGTGATTCTTCGTTATTCCCCGAGCGCAGCGCGATAACACCCAGATTAAACTCAATGGAGCCGAGTCGAAATTGGCGGTTGAATTCTTCGGGGTTCACTTGTCTGGTTGGAACTGTATGCGAGGGTTGTGAAACTGGGGGGGGCATTTGTTCATGCATCGCGAGCAACAACCTAAACGAATTCCGTGCCTGTTCGAAATCACCTTGTTGCATTTTGATCAGGGCTGCATCGTTGAGAACACGTTCTTTTAAGATTGAGGACTGTATGTCCTTGGGAAAGCGTTCGCAGATTGCCTCAACTTGTTTCATCGCTGCCGCAATTCGGTCGTTTGCTTGTTCGGAATTGCCTTGATGACTGAGTATTCTTGCCGTTTCTACAGCGTGTTCGACGAAGATCTCTTCTAGTTCTTTGGGGAGGTTTGAGCGCTCAATTGCTTTGGCTTCGATCGACGCAAAGTGGTCATTCATTTTATTGGAGTTTTGCGAATCACCGACATGGGCATAGATTCTTGCCAGTGTTTTCGTTGTCTTCGCTTGACGATAAAGCCATGAGTTGTCGCACTCTTTGGAAGAAGCGACGGTCTTTTCGGTGTCTTGGAAAACTTGTTGTATATTCTCTAAAGCATCGCTCCATTGACCTGCCTCAAGCTGAAGTTTTGATAATTCAAATCTAGAATCAACGAAGCTTGCCATCGCCTCCGAGGTAGTTGCAGCAGCTTTTCTATAAGACTCAGACAGAGTCTTATAGTATTCCATTGGTCGTGCGAGCAATTTGAGACGCAGGTCTTTGAATTCCTCTGAGAATCGTAGTGTTGGGTCTTGGGCGACTTCGCTCCAAAACGTTTCGATTGCATTGTTCGCAAGTTGTTCACGGTCTTGTGCGAGGGCAACGGCATCGATGGCATGGAGCCTAGAGAGTGTCTCAGCTCGAAGAGACTCTGCGAGTAGTGTTGATTTGCGGCTGATTTCTAAACTGTGCAGATGCGATATCCAAAGGTATCCCAATGCGCTGAGGAGCAGTAGTGTCGAAGCAACTGCAAAAGCGACTACGGTTGCAATCCTTTTCTTGAGCCATCGGGTGGTCCGAAATGTCCAGGGTTCTTTCCAAGCGGTTATGGTTTCGTCATTGAGGAAGGTTGTAATATCTTGTGCAAGATCGAGGGCGGTTGGATAACGATCTAGCGGGTGAAACGCCGTTGCTTTCGCGCAGATAGCTTCTAATGCCGGATGTATCTTGGGATCGATTTGACGAAGCGTCTTTGCTTCCCGTTGGGCTATGGCTGATTTGATTCTTTTGGGGTCTCTCTTTTGGGATTTGGTATACGGAGAAACGCCGACGCACAGATGGTGAAGAATCATCCCTAAAGAAAAGATATCGCACCTTGGATTTGCTTCATTCGGGTTATCCAAACATTCGGGGGCCGAGAAGCTAGGGGTTCCGAAGAAATCGGCTGTATCTGGTGCGGGAAATTCATCCGAGCTCATTTTTTCCGACTCGGTGAGGTCAACGGCTAGACCCCAATCCACTACAAATGTTTCGCCGAATGGGCCAAGGAGGATATTTGAGGGTTTTAGATCTCGATGGATAACGTTCGAATGATGTGCGAAGGCGACGGTTTGGCAAACGGATACGAATCGATTGAGGAGTCCGTTTAATTGTATTCGGAATTGTTGAGGCGAGAGTTTGTTGTTTGAGTGCAATGCACTGATTGCATCATGAAGGGTTTGAGAGCCATTTCCTGAAACCCATCGCATCGCGTAGAAAGGACGTCCATCTGCATGAGCACCTTTGCTGTAGACTGGTAA
The DNA here is from genome assembly GCA_044344575.1 of Pirellula sp. Taxonomy (GTDB): domain Bacteria; phylum Planctomycetota; class Planctomycetia; order Pirellulales; family Pirellulaceae; genus JBKCUI01. The sequence continues at coordinate 15,647 of JBIJCS010000011.1, forward strand.
GATTCCGGGATGCTCAAGCTTAGCAGTGATCAGCGATTCACGAAGGAAGCGTTTTCGAATGCGAGGATCATGAGCACTTTCCGGTAGGATTTCTTTGATGGCGACTTTTCGATGAAAGTCCTGGTCAATTGCAATCCATATTTCTCCCATTCCCCCTTTTTTTATGGGTTCGACCGGATCGTAGCGTGCGCTCATCGACGCTGCGGATATCCAAGCAGAGGCTATTTCTTGCGATTGGTGCAGTTCCTCAAGAAGTTCTCGGGTTTCCGCGAGTGCGGTTTCTCGGTCTGTTCCTTGCAAGTCCGGGAAAAGTGCATCGAGATTGATTCGTTCGTTGTTTGCCGCTGCCTGTTCAATCCGTTCAAACTCTTCGGAGATGCGACGGAGCAGTTCAGGATTCATCCTCTGAGGCCTTTTTCCAGATTTCGTAGATAAGGTTTAACCGCAAAGCAACCGTTTTGCGGCTCCATCCAAATTCCTGGGCAATTTTTGCATTGCAATACCCTTTCATCTTGAGAATTGCAAGTTCTTGAAGGCGATGGCTTGGGTTTTCATTCTTCAGGAGACTCAGACCGTGTTCGAGTTCTTCATCAAATTTCAAAGCCTCGAACGATTCGACGACGCCTGTCGTGCAGCTTCGATGGACTGAGCGTTGATCGCTAATGGGCAATCCGGTGCTTTGCGCGAATTGGTAGTAATCGCGGTTGAGCCGGTCTTTTTTCGCCAAGTTGATTGCTTTTCGAAGTCCGATAAGAGTCAGGAGTTTCCAGAGTTGAAACCTACCGTGGAGCGAATGAAATTGTGCGTTGGTTAAACCATCATGTAAGGCGAGAAAAACATTCTGAGCGACATCTTCAGGATCGACGGGAAGGTACCCGTTACCGCAGGCTCGACGTTGAAGATGGCGCACGAGTGATTTGTAGTACCGATGCCAAAGCCACTCAAACGCAATCTCATCACCTGATTGGGCTCGGCGAATATTACCTGTGACCGAGCCTGTTGGAATTGGATGGAGCATGACGACTGACGCAAACGGGTCGACGGAGCAGCGTGATTGCAAACGGACTAGAATTTTAACCGGGTGTTGGTCAAATGCAAAGTGATTTGATTTGCCGGATGTTCACCGTGCCCCCAAATGATCGAAAAGAATGAAGAACGTTCGATGACTCTTTTAATGGTGATACCCTCTTCGTGAAACCCACTAATGCCGGCTACAGTTTTCGACATGTTCTTGGTCCATCTGCGGCGGGACATACGACGCTTACGTATTTGAGTGAGCGATTCGATCATTCGAGTCGCGAGCAGTGGCTTGAGAGGTTAGAAGCAAAAGAAATTCGACTTGATGGTGCCATTGCAACAGGTCACGAGCGAATCAAGCCAGGTTGGGTATTGATCTGGGATCGTCCTGGATGGATCGAAGAGGAGGTCCCGCTGGATTATCAGATACTTTATGATGATCAATGCTTGATAGCCGTGCATAAACCGAGTGGGTTACCGACACTTCCCGGTGCTGGTTTTTATCAAAATACTTTGCTTATGCAGGTTCGGCTTGTTTATCCAACCGCCACTGCTCTTCATCGCCTTGGACGCGCGACTTCAGGGATTGTTCTATTTGCGTTGGATCGCAATAGTTCGGCGGAGATGTCGAAGCGTTGGGGATTGGTACAGAAGGAATACAGGACGCTCGTTCGCGGGGATATGCATTTTGATTCAGTCGGTATACAAACGCCGATCGGATTGATTCCCCATCCGAGACTTGGGAAGATCTATGGCGCGTCGTGGGGTGGCAAGAGGTCGCGAAGCGTCGTTAGCGTCTTGCAACGAAGAGAAGATACGACGGTGTGTTCGGTGGAGTTATTAACCGGAAGGCCCCATCAGATCAGGATCCACCTAGCGTCGATCGGTTATCCGTTACTTGGTGATCCAGTGTATGGATCTGGTGGAGGGATCGTTGATCATCCTGGGCTTCCGGGGGACGCAGGGTACAGCTTGCACGCTCATCGTGTTCGATTCATTCATCCCGAAACGGGAAAAGCAATTTTGATCGAAGCTCCGCTGCCGGAGTGTCTGCAAACCGACTTGTGTGGGGATGCTACGAGCGAATTCTGAGGAAGAATTATAAAAAAAGCCGGCATCCTGAATGGAAACCGGCTCGATGTTTGGGATCTAACGAATCTGGGCGAGGGCCCAGATAGGGTTTAGTATCGCGATCCGCGAGGCGAGTGATCACGGCGATCGCCGTAACCGTTACCGCGTCCGCCGTTGTACCCACCACCTGATGAACGGCTTTCGCGTTCGCGAGCTTCGTTGCAAGAAATGGTTCGGTCGCCGAGCGACGATTGATTAAGCCCTTCAATGGCTGCACGAGCCTCGTTTGAATCGTCCATTTCAACGAAGCCGAAGCCTCGAGAGCGTCCGGTTTCGCGATCCATAACGATGCTTACTTTGCTGACGTTTCCATATTGGGAAAATGCATCCCTGAGTTCCGCTTCGGTTGTTCGAAACGAGAGATTGCCAACGAAAATATTTGTCATAACAGTACTCCTATCCAATCCACACAACCATCCTCAAGCCAGTACCAGGAGCTTCTTACACGACGGAATGACCGTCAAAGACCCAAGTCCGTGGGACATGCGAGCAAATCAGAAAAACAACTTAAGAATGCCGCCCAAGACCACCGTCTTGGTAAAAACTGCGATTCTTTTCATTCGCCAACCAACAGCAAACCGAATCCCTAGAAGAACTGAAGTCACCCGAGACGGGACTTGGATTCATTTCAAGAAATCGCTTCATCAACTGCAAAGTAGACTCTCCAATTGTCGCACTTCCAAAGACCAAAGTCAATTGTAATTTCTGCTTATTCGCGACGATGTTGTTTTGAGGTTGGGCTTCAGACCGATAGGGGCTTAGTTATGAGTATCGATGGCTTGTGCTGGAGGCTGATTTCGAGGTAAACGGGAGCGAAATCCTGCGGCGGGGTCCCAACGAAGGGGTGTGGGTTGTTTCATCAGTGGAGAGTCTGGAGTTTCCGTAATTGTAACCCCGTGTTTCCAGTCTGGAGGGCAGATTGCGATAAACCTAGCGTAGCCTCCCAGCCCCCCTTTTAGTTTGGCAAATCCGATCGCTAGCAGTGCTCCAGTTTCAGGAACTTGGTCGAGGTTGGTCACTCCCTCGGCTTGCGTGTATCCATTGGTCAATAGCCAGCGTTCTGATTCCAAGTCAGGTGTTGCATCCGTATCGAGAGGTTCGTGTCCATGCAGTAGTATCCCGCGTTCAAGATGCAAAAATTGAAGTGCTTTCAGGGACACGCCTGGGAATACGGTCCGTTCAGTGAGTCCCTCTTGCCCCCATTCTTTGGACCAATCCGAACGGATGAAGACGACGGATTCTGCCGGTATTTTTCCATGAATATTTTCCCAGTTCAGAACATCGTCTACCGTTAGAGAATATCCCGGGTTGGTCTTCACTTGATCAACGATCGAAATAACTACCAGAGGTCGAATACAAAAGGTTGCAGGAAGCTCATCGATAGACGGATAGTCGGGATTCCAATGTGCGGGAGGATCAAGTTGTGTCCCTAGTTGATCGGTAGGCAGTTGATATTCGTTCGCTTCAAATCCGTCGATTTCGTAAGTGTATCTACGATTGGTCTTTGGATCGACGGATGGCGAGCAGTTTGGATGGCCAAAACCGGACCAAACGCTCATGTCTGTTGCAATTTCGTGCGTTAGATCGACATATTTTGCAACTCGAAGTGAGCGGCGGTACGTTTCCCACAAAGATGGTTTGACTTGTTGTGGGTTGAAAAACGATTCCGTGGTGATTACCGCCAGACTCGAAATGAAAGTGAGCATCGCAATGAAGTTAAAGATTTTCATAGGAATGGTGGCGTTGGTTGAGAAAGTTAAGACGTCTGATGTGCAATGAGCACCACGCTAAATAGTTGGCCGACTAGGAGAGTGCGGGTGGCTTCTGAGGCTACCGGTCCACTGGAAGGATGTTGGCAGACATAATCCCCACGATGGTTAAGAGATGTCGGTGGGGGATTGCAACGGAGGCTAAGACGAGATAGCTGGAGGGGCGACGCAGTTACTAGAGTGATTGCTAAGCGATCCGCGACAAGGGTATCGCGGATCGCAGTCGTTTTATAGAGGAATGTACTTAGAGTTCCTTAAGAATTACTGCATGGTTTTTGGATCCAGCTGTGAGAAAGGTAGTTCGAAGGTCTTCATCATGCCTTCGATGTCGCCCGACTTCAGACCTTGTGTGAACCAGTAAGCCCGAGCTTCGGCACTACCATGCGTGAAGGAGTCTTTTACGACACGACCGGTAGCTTTCTTTTGGAGGACGTCGTCCCCAATTCTGCGAGCGGTGTTTATCGCGTCTCCGATGTCACCTTTATCAAGAATCCCTTTCATTTGTTGAGCATGGTGCGCCCAAACTCCTGCGAGGTAATCGGCTTGAAGTTCTAATCGAACGCTTAGTTGGTTCGATTCGATTTGGCTAGCTTGCATCTGCATGCGTTGAATCTTCATCGACAAGCCGAGAAGGTTTTGAATATGGTGACCAACTTCGTGAGCGATCACATAAGCCATGGCAAATTCGCCTTTGGCTCCGAGGTCTTTTTCCATGGTGCGGAAGAAGTCGAAGTCCAGGTAAACGTTTTTGTCTCCGGGGCAATAAAATGGGCCGACAGCTGCCGTAGCATCACCGCAAGCGGAACGAACGGCGCCGGTGAACAGTACCAGTTTGGGTTCTTCGTAGCGAGCGTTAAGGTTCTTGCGGAACAGTTCCGACCAAACGTCTTCGTTATCTTTCAAGACGACACTGACAAACTTCTTGAGATTTGCATCTTTGTCGTTTTCGGCGGATGGAGGCATACGGGTTTGCTGTTTTCCGGTCTGCTGTCCGGCTTGTTCTAGCAATTGACGCGGGTTCGCACCCAATATCATCGAGATGACTACGCTTAGAATGAGGAAAAGCAACCCGCCTCCAGCCATTCCGGCTACAGGCATTGCTGATCCACGCCGATCCTCGACATTTTGAGACTCTTCTCTTCCTTCCCAGCGCATCGTATTTTGCCCTTACAAAAATCAGCGTGCAATAAATGAAGCGGAGCCCGGAAAGGTCGCGAGTTAAATCGACTTGCGTCGGGCCCTGCGTTTCGTCAAACGTTACGACGCGAATTTTAGTCTTTTCGTTCCATCGGGCTTGGGGGGCAACGCAAATTTCTCAAATAAATTTCCAACTCTTTTAGTTGGCTTGTTGTCGTAAAACTACCGCAACCGTCTTTGCAATGATCTTGATGTCTAGCCAGAGGGACCATTCCCGGATGTACCGATGGTCCAATTCGATGCGAGCAGCCATCTTTTCCGTGGTGTCTGTTTCCAGGCGACTCCCGAGAACTTGGGCAAGTCCCGTGATTCCGGGGCGTACTTTATGCCGGAGCATGTACCCGCGAATGAGGCTTCGGAATTGTTCGTTGTGGGCAGTTGCGTAAGGTCGGGGACCGACCAGAGACATGCTCCCTGCGAGAACGTTCAAGAGCTGTGGCAATTCGTCCAGTGAAGTGCGCCGCAGAATCCTACCGACGGGGGTGACACGGGGATCATTTTTGGTGGCTTGCCGAACGATGGAGCCATTTTCCATGGTACTCATCGTGCGGAATTTCCAAACCAAAAACTCCTTACCGTCTAGGCCATATCGGCGTTGACGGAAAAAGATCGGTCCGGCACTTGTGCACCGAATCATCACCGCGATCAGCAGTAGTATTGGGGCTGCGATTACGAGTCCGATGACACTCAGGAGGATATCCATGGATCGCTTGATATATCCGTTTATGCCGAAAATCGGGGTCTCGAAAACGCTCACAACCGTATGTCCGCCGATATTTCCCCATCTTGTATAGAGCACATCAAACGCTTCTAGATTGGGTACTAGATAGACCGAAGCGGTGGTGTCAGCCAAACGATCGATCCAATTTCGAATGCGAAGGCTGTTCTCCATTGGTTCTGCGATAAATACCGTATCGAGGTTCTCTGTCTCGATTGCACGAAGTAAATCGTTGAAAACCTGCTGCTCTGTCGGATGATCGGGGAGCACGGAGCTGGGGCAGTCTGTGCGGTAAATTCCAACGAGATTCAAATTGACCTCGTTGTTGTTGGAGGCTGCCTTCGCGAGTTGATTGACGATCTCGGTCGAGCCCAATACAGCGCAGCGTCTTTGTATCCAACCGCGTTCATCAATCCAGGTGGCGATTCCTCTGAGGATGAGGTGGTTGAGCAGAATTAACAAGAGAGCGAGCAGAAACCAAAGGACAAGGGCGTAGTTCGCAGGTGCCGGTCCGAGAATATCGATTGTGCGAACAAGAGATGATGCTAGAGCCCATGAGAGCCCCCAGGTTACTGCGATCAGGAGCACTTCGGAATCCACCTGCCTCGGTTTCCCGGTTCGAAAGACTCCGAGGCATTCGCCCGCAATGACAAAGATTAGGCTGGTGAAAAAGGGAAACTTCCAGTCACTCGATGCCACTTGAGCAGTCGGTACTAGGTCTGTTGAAACAGGTAGGTTAAGTTGCTGCGTCAATGAAAACAACGCACAAATGATAACGACATCAATCGCGATCAGTAGGCCGGGAGCGGCCGAGGGTATTGGTCGAACGTTTGAAGAAATCATCCGCTTATCTTGATCCGTCAGCCGAGTCCGTTGGCGAGGTACCTAAATGATCCAGGCATTCTGGTTATCGTTCACCGCGAACCAACTATTGCTGATTGCTCGGAGTGTTGTTTTAAATGGCACAATCCTTATGACCAGCATGCCAACAGGAGGTGGAATGAAGTAGCGATCCGTTCTGGGTACCTAATTCCGATTTTGCCGATAGTACCGGTTTTCGGCGAATTCCGAATTTACGGCTATTGCTGGATTTGTCGACGTTCGTTGCTTTGCGAGGAAGTGCTAACGTTTCGTTCTGTCTCCTTGAATTTCAATTCGGCATTCCAGGTTGTAGAAGCCAGGTTTGGAATGATGGCAGTCCAAGGCTGCCAAGACAAATCCAAGTGGATGTCTTGCAGGTCGTGTTTGTGGCTTTCTTCGATTAGCTGGGACAGAATCATCCAAAAGACGAGTTGGGCTTGTTCTCCTGTCGCTTTCGATTCCAACCAAACTACGCGGCGGGATTGATGGATGTCCCAGAGAAGAGCTCCTGCGATCGGCTTGGATTTGTAGTGCAATAGGCAAGATCTGAGAGTCCCTGATTGACACATGTCCGGTGCGATACCTTGTCCGAACCGATAATCAAGAAGGCGTTGAGTTCGGCTTACCGGCCCAAATTGACTTTTCAATGCAGGTGCATCATTTTTGAGCATGTTCCTGAGCGCCATTGCGTTTTGCAGAATGTCTTCTTTTTGCGTTGAGAATACCGTCTTGAACAAACCGCTTTCTAGGGCTTTGTGAACGAAGTTCAATCTTCTACGCGTGGCAAGCGGCCAGATGGGATTTCCGTCTGGGCCTTGTGAGATCCGATGAACGAGTCTTCCAGGAGGATGAGGAGTAACTTCGCAAGCCCAAAGCACCGATTCGCTGAATCGTTCGCAGAAGGCACGCATGCCTCGGTCATCTTTCCAAATTCCATGTAGGTTTAGTCGTGTGGCTTCGATCCATTCCTCTGAAAGGAAATGTGCAAAAGCGTTCCCAACTTCGATTTGATCTGAGGGTCGAGCGATGATTCCTTTTCCATCGCCGAGCACACCGCGTGAACCAAGGATTTCCCAATATTCCTGATCTCTTTCTACGTAGGCGCACAAAGGAAGAATCCCGACAACCTCGTTCCCTCGCATTGCTGTGAAGATTCGAACTTTGCGTTGAGATTCTGGTATCAGACTCAAGGTAGATAATGCCCATACGAAGTTTCTTTCGCAGGTCATTGGGAGGGGTTGGGTGGAACGCTTCGACGCGGCAGATTGCGCGAAGTTTAGGGATGCCGCATACTTTGGAACTGGTGAGTCGCTGAGAGCTATCCAATCCCTCCCCATTGCTAGTAGCGAGGTAGGATCGTCGTGGCAATTGATCCTCAGCGATGAGTTCATTATGGAAGTCCGAAAAGCTGCCAACGACTGAGTTTACCGGTAAAGTCTTACTGCTTTGCAACGTAGGTGTACCTATCGTATTCGTCTCCGAGCGGATTTTCCATTCAGAATTTGCTTCTGGTTTTTATTTCGTTGGACTCAAGCACAAGGGATGTAGAGGGGCGATTTCCAATTTGGAAGTGAGGGAAACGTTCTCGTGCGTTATTCTTTAGGGTATAAATCGTGTTGGAGTTCGGTGCGATAACGGCGAGTCTCGTCGTTGGTCACTTGGTACTTCCATTTATTTCCGTCGTTGCTATCTCGTTTCCGGAGCGACTACGCTAGATGCACTCAGCCACTATCACTAAGACTGTCATTTCGGCTTTTGAAGACCCTTTAGACGTGCCTAAGGGACTCGGGAGTTTTGACGCCGGAACGAGGATGAATCATGGAGAATGCGATGGCAAGGCCTTGCTTACCACACGCATTTTCCAAGGGTTTGTTTTGTGGATCGGTTTCATTTTGTGCAATGGATACCTTCACGCGGAGGGCCCCGAAGGCAAGAACGGATCTGTCTACGACGTCTTTCCTGAGGCAGTTGCTCCCTATTACAGGGTTCGATTTAATGCGGAGGAGTTTGGCGAACAGTTCAGCTATGGGGCGAATTTCACGGCTTGGGTTCCCTCGATCGATGGACCGCTACGAGGTGTGATCGTGCATCAGCATGGATGTGGCGAGGGATCTTGCAAGTCCGGTCTAACCGGAGCTTACGATCTGCACTGGCAAGCACTAGCGAAGAAACATGCTTGTCTGTTACTGTCTCCGGCCTACGAGCAGCCCGAGAAGGGGGACTGCCAACTTTGGTGCGATCCGCGCAAGGGATCGGCGAAGGTTTTCCTTGAAGCATTGAAACGAATCGCAGATTTAGCCGATCGGCCCGAGATCGAAAAAGTTCCTTGGGCACTCTGGGGCCATAGTGGTGGTGGGCATTGGTGCGGAGGGATGGCTCTGATGTATCCCGATCGCGTCGCAGCGGCTTGGCTTCGCTCTGGCGTACCTCGACTTGAACCTCTTGGTGCCCAAGGCAACATCGCTTCTCACCCCTTCACCCCTGGGGTATTAGGTGTGCCAATCATGTGTAACGTCGGGACCAAGGAAGGAGTTACGGTGCAGGACGATCGGTTCGCTTCGGTGTGGCCTGCGACATTAGAATTTTTTCAAAATCTCAGGGCACGCGGTGGGTTGATCGCAACCTCCGTGGATCCACTGACAAGTCACGAGTGTGGCAATCAGCGTTACTTGGCAATTCCTTGGCTTGATGAATGCTTGACTTTACGATTACCTGCGGCGAATGGACAGCCCTTGAAGACGATCGACGCGAGTCGCGGGTGGCTTGCTCCGAGCGGAGGGCAGTTACCGATTTCTAGTGACGCAATTACGGCAACTGACGAACCTCTAACGTGGTCTTGGTTGCCTAGTGAGAGGTTTGCCGCGTCGTGGACTCGCTACAGTAAAGATAGTTCTGTTCCGGATGACACACCTCCACCCGCACCAAGGGAAGCGGTTCGGGACGGAGGGGTCTTGCGATGGATTTGCGATGCGGATGTTGAGAGTGGGCTGGCTCAATTTGTCATTGAGAGGGACGGAAAAGAGATCGCGAGGATACCGGAGAAGCCAAATCATCCGTTTGGTCGCCCAGTATTTCAGGGGTTGCAGTACAGCGATACTCCTCCGCAACCTCTCGCAAAGATGGAATACACCGATCCAGAGTTTGGACAGGCCGAGAATACCTCGTCAAAAACTTCGGTTTACAGAATTTACGCTGTGAACACTGTCGGAAAAGCTTCGGACAAGACCACGGTCAAAAACCAATTGCGTTAGGATGTGTTTCAAGCGATCCGACTCGAACGGATTGATCCGTCTGCTAACTGGCTTCCTCTTCATCGCTGGTGACCAAAAAAATGAATTTCCGCCCACCTAAAACATGTTGGATGCTGGGAGATCCGCAAGTAATTATCAGGTCATTCATCAGGACGCTCTTTGAGGGAATGTGCCGCGTGATTCGACTTGGAAATTGTGCACGGTATAGCCTTTTGGTTTTTGCTTTCCTTATCTCGACGGAATCGTCGTCGCTACTGTACGCCGGAACTTCGGCTTGTCAGTGGGTGGTCGTGGTCAATGGGGAATCGAATGATTCGAGAACACTTGCAAATCACTTTGTCTATTTGCGGGGAGTCCCATCCCGCAATGTGATTGTTTTGGGTGACATTCCTAAAACAAATACGATTTCAGTACAGGAATTTCGCAAGCGTATTCTCAAGCCGCTTTTAGAGGAGATGGATCGAAGGGAACTTTCACCTCACATTCAGGGCATCGCGTATTCTTGTGATTTTCCCACGACGATTGATTTGAAGAAGGATTTGGAGGGTATTGAATCGTTGCCCAAAGTTTTAACACCCAAGGGATCTCTCAATGGGATGACGTTTCTGTATCGGTCGGTATTAAGTATGGATCCTGCGTATATCGCGCCGGATTCGAATTGGTATGCAGCGCACGAAGCGAAAAGCATCTTGAAGCTCTCTGGTCAGAAAAAGGATTTGGATGAGTTTGAGAAGCTGATCTCAGAGAAGGAATACGCGAAGGCAGCCGACTGGATCGATTCGTTGAGGAAGAGCGGTTCGAAGAATTATCCGCTTGATTACATATCAGCGCAACAACATGCGCTCGCAGGCAACACAGGTAGGTCGCTTGCTCGTTTAGAGGAGGCGCTTCGCAATGGTTGGAAGTTTCGAAGTGAGTTGCTGAAGGATCCTTGTTTCGAATCGATGCGAGGAGACATCGAGTTCAAAAAGTTGGTAGCGAAATGCCCTAACGAGCCTTTCACGTGGCTGCCTGCGCGACCGTTTGATGCTCGGTTGCATTATGCCTCCAACTGCACGGAATCGTTTGACCCAGATCACGGAATGCCTTATTTGCTTTCGGTAATGTTGAGTTACACCAAGGATGATCGGTTAAGTTTAGACGAAGCGATCAAACACCTCGAACGGAGTGTGCTTGCGGATTACACCCAGCCGCGGGGTTCGTTTTTCTATACGAAGACGAGAGATGTTCGCACAACGACACGCGAGCCATTGTTTTCGGAAGCTGTAGAGCAATTGAAGAAAATGAAGAAGCCCGCAGAGGTTATCCGAACTACGCTTCCCCCAGTCGGTAGCAGGGTTGCAGGGATCACCATGGGGGTTGCTGATTTCGATTGGGGGGCTTCGGGAGCAACTCTCTTGCCAGGTAGCTTAGCAGACAATCTGACCAGTATGGGAGGAGTGATGACACCGGGCAGTGATCAGACGAAAGCGACCGAATTTCTGAGGAATGGGGCGGCGATGGCGAGCGGAACCGTAACGGAGCCATACGCGGTGCAATTCAAATTTCCTACACCGATGCTGCATGCATATTATGCGCAAGGGTTCACATCCGCCGAAGCCTTTTACAGCGCTATACAAGGGCCATACCAATTGTTGATTTTGGGAGATCCACTCTGTCAGCCCTATGCAAAGCCACCGAGGTTTATCGTGCAAGGCGCACCCGATGCGGTTGAATCGGGGAAGACCATATCCATTACGTTTTCGCCGAGTGAAGAATCGAACTCCACGGATCCTATTGAGATGTCATGGTTGCTCAATGGCCGCATGTTAGCTCGGACGACCTATCAACCCGAAATTTCGATTTCTGTGGATAGCGATGACCGAGGTGCACAAGAATGGCGATTTTTAGCGAAGGGCCCCAAGCCTGTTGAGAGCTTTTGGGAGTCCGCAATTTGGGTTTACGTTGGGCCGAAGGATACCCATTTACGATTGGAAGGACCAAAAACATGGAAG
>JBIJCS010000187.1:0-8622 GCA_044344575.1 Pirellula sp.
TTTTCGTTGCTAACCATTTTGGGAGTGGTGCCGGAGGAAACCAAGGCATGGAAACCGGAGACCGCTCCACACATGATGCAGATGAAGACGAACGGGAAGATGGCTCCAGCCATATTTGGTCCACCGCCATTTGCGAAGAACGAGTTCACTGCGGGAGCTTCGAGTTTTGGATTAGCGACGATTACGCCGAGCATCAGCAAGCCGATGGTTCCGATTTTCAGGAATGAAGATAGATAATCGCGAGGGCAGAGTAGGAGCCAGACGGGTAGGACCGATGCGATGAATCCATAGAGGCAGATCGCGGCGATGATACCATCGCGAGAGAAGAGGAAATAGTGTTCGATAGGGGAACCGGGGATCCAAGCACCTGCGACGGTGGCAACGAGAACTGCGGCTGCACCGATCAAGGAGGCTTCTACGACATGTCCTTTCCGGAATCGGTACATGTACCAACCGACAAAGAGTGCGATTGGAATGGTGCAAGCGATGGTGAAGGTTCCCCAAGAGCTACCGCGAATCCGTTCGAAGGACTTTGGAGGAACATCTAAGCTTGAGATGGACTGAGAGTTCGAGCTGTTGCTTGCGTCGCTCGATTGTGGCGAATCGGATGCTAGGGCATCGTGGGTGGAGGGGATTTCGATGGTGAAGGGTTCACTGCGAAGGAACTCGGTACCATTGGGGTAGGTGATGCGGGCTTTGGCGGGAATTTGGTAGAGGGTGGAGGTGGGAGTTTGTTGAGTGGGTTCGATGGGTGTTGGGGTGACGATTTTGCTCCCGGGCATCAGTGTCACGCTTTCACCTCCGAGTGCTTTGACGACGACTACCCCGAGCCCCGAGAGGGCGATGATGACGATGAACAGGATGGCGAAGGACGCCAGGATTCCGATTTTTTTCCCCATGAGGGAGCGAATAATTTGGGCAAGAGATTGGCCACGATGTCGCACGCTAGCGGCCAGGACGAGGAAGTCTTGGACGGCACCGGCGAGGCAAACGCCGATAACGAGCCATATAAGGCCGGGCATATAACCGAATTGGACGGCGAGAACTGGCCCGATCAGGGGGCCGGCCCCGGAGATGGCGGCGAAATGATGGCCGAAGAGGATCCAACGATTGGTCGGATGGTAATTTTGTCCGTCATTAAGCTCGTGAGCTGGGGTGGTTCGTGCCGGATCGACCATTGCCACGCGGGCGGCGAGGAAGGCACTGTAGAATCGATAGGCCACCGCCATAGCGGCGAGAACCCCGAGGAGAATGGGCATCGCATGCATAAGTCTCAATGATTCCTTGCGGTTTTATGATTAAAGAAACTTTGCGGGTCGCTTGCTCAGGGACTTCCTGACGCTACAGTATGGGGTCAGCAAAGGCATATCAGCTTAGCAATTGCGTTCACTTTTGTGGTGCCTCAACTTGGGAATCTTCTTAATCGTTTCGTGCAAGGGCTTATGCACACAGCGGTTTTGGCGAGTTCATCCTGAGGTTTTGGTGTGAGCAAATAGGCGGAGTGCATCCAAGGCTTGGCAGGTTCGGACGCCGGGTAGACGTCTGGGCTTGTTGAGCTCGCGGGTGAAGGTTCGTGATGTTGGTTGACAGAGGTCCAGCGGCGTGGTCTGCAACCTCTGACTTTCGGGGCTCATAGGAAGCTATGTTTTTGCGAATGTTTCGATGTCTGTTTTTTGGAAGGAAGAGTACGCTAAATGTCTTCGGATAACAAATTCAAGCTCGAGTACATTTGGTTGGATGGGTATCTACCCGAGCCCAATATGCGCAGCAAGACCAAGGTGGTTGACAAGGCTCCGGCGAGCGTTGCAGATCTCCCGATGTGGGGATTTGACGGTAGCTCGACGCAACAAGCAGAGGGGCGCAGCTCCGATTGTTTGCTCAAGCCTGTTGCGCTCTACCCAGATAGCACTCGCAAAAATGCATTCCTCGTTTTGTGCGAGGTATTGCTTCCTAATGGCGAACCACACCCATCGAACTTCCGCGCCCAAGTGGATGACATGGATGATTTGTGGATTGGTTTTGAACAAGAATATTTCTTCTACGAAAATGGCCGTCCGCTCGGGTTCCCAGCGGAAGGTTACCCTGCACCACAAGGCCCTTATTACACGGGCGTTGGGTACAAGAACGTAGGTGACATTGCACGTCAAGTTGTCGAAGAGCACATCGACATCACTTTGGATGCAGGGATTAATCTCGAAGGGATTAACGCTGAAGTTGCCAAGGGGCAGTGGGAGTTCCAAATTTTCTCCAAGGGATCGAAGAAGGCTGGCGACGACATGTGGGTCGCTCGTTACCTCATGGTTCGTTTGGCTGAAAAGTATGGTTTAGACATCGAGTTTCATTGCAAGCCTATCCGTGGGGACTGGAACGGTTCCGGGATGCACACGAATTTCTCGTATGAGAAATTGCGTAGCCAAGGTGGCAAGGAGTATTTCGAGAAGCTCATGGCAGCGTTTGAGAAGTATCGCGACGAGCACATCGCCGCTTACGGTCCAGACAACCACTTGCGTTTGACCGGTCTGCACGAGACCCAGTCGATCGACAAGTTCAGCTATGGCGTGGCTGACCGTGGGGCATCGATCCGCATTCCGCACAGCTTCGTCAACAGTGGCTACAAGGGGTACTTGGAAGATCGTCGTCCAAACTCGCAAGCCGATCCGTACAAGATCCTTTCTCGCTTGGTCAAGACGATCAAGACAGTTGGCTAGGTCCAACGCTTTTAGGATTGAGAATTGCGAAGGCCGGGGGTGTCGATCCCCGGCCTTTTTTGCTTGTTGCGATTCAGTCCGTTAGGATATAGCCCCATGAGCACAGAGAATCCGTTTCCAGAGAATCCGTTTCAATCGTCGGAAGTGATGCCGACGCCGGTTGCGACGAATCTGCGACCGTCCAATCGATCGCTTTGGAGGGCTTATTTATTTGCCCCTGCGGTAGCCCCTTTGGTTTTTGTCTTCATTGTCTTCGCAGCAGGGTTCTTGTCGACTTTGTTTGGGGGAGATGTCAACGAAGCTGCTTTGCTGGTGCTCCCGATGCTTGCGATGACGGTGGGGCTTGTCAGTTGCTATTTAGTTGCAGGGGTGATTGGGATGCCGATCGCATTTTATCTTCGGCGAATCGATGCGCTCAATGCAGTCTCGATTCACTTGTCGGCGTTTGGCTGGGCCATGTTGTTCACGACTGCATGTGCCTTGTGGTTCATACGTGACACGTGGACAGATTTGCCATTGGCTTTTTGCTATGTCGGAGCAGGAGTTATTCCGTCGGTGTTGCTCAGCGGCACCGCGTTTTGGTTGTTGGTGAAGTTCTTTATGCGGTGGGATCTTCAGCGTCCGACCCAAGCAACCTAGCGGTTGGGTTTGGGTCGGAGTTTGAAGTCTGTTTTATACATGCACTTACGCGTTTCGCTTGCGGCATCTTCGAACATTCTCGGGACGGTTTTTGGCCGTCTGCACGACGAAGTTCAGGCTTATGTGATGTTCGAGAAGAACGGGAATGGCAGGTGCACTTGTGGCATCAGGAGCATTCGGAAATGGCAGAGGTTCCATAAAGAGTTTTGTGGGGCGAGACATTTTTGCCAGGCAAGAATGTTCATGAATAGATCTATGAGGAAAGGACTGGTTGGTCTAAATGAGAATTCCTATCTACCAGATTGATGCTTTTGCAGAAGCTCCATTTCGGGGGAACCCTGCTGCCGTATGTCCGCTAGAGTCATGGTTACCGGATTCGGTGCTTCAATCGATTGCGGAGGAAAACAATCTCTCCGAGACAGCGTTTTATGTTGGAGAGGGGAATGGTTTTCGGCTTCGGTGGTTCACGCCCAATCAGGAAGTCGATTTGTGTGGCCATGCGACGCTAGCGACTGCATATGTGATTTTCCGGCGGGCGCCGGAGCTTAAGCAGATCACGTTTCAATCGCGTAGTGGACCGCTTCATGTCTCTTGCAAGGATGACTTGATCACGCTGGACTTCCCAGTTCTAGGATATGAAGAGTCCTCGATACCAGAGAGACTCGTTCGAGCGTTGGGTCGAACGCCAAGCGAATACTATCGTGGTATGGACCATATCGCTGTATTTCGATCGCAAAAAGAAATTGAGGAGATCAGCCCGGACTTCGGGGTGATGAAATCTCTGGATTTGCGTGGAGTGATCGTCACTGCACCGGGGGAGACCAAGGATTTCGTAAGTCGATTTTTCGCGCCCAATTGTGGAATTGACGAAGATCCTGTTACTGGGTCAGCTCATTGTATGCTAGCCCCTTATTGGGGAGAGAAGTTAGGGAAGAGCACGATGAGTGCAGTCCAGTTATCGAAGCGCGAAGGGATGCTTGAGTGCCGACTCGTTCAAGACCGCGTTTTTATCTCTGGGCGTGCGGTGGCTTATCTGGAGGGAGCCATTGAGGTCCCGGATAGGCTCTTGTGCGGATAGGCTCTTGTGATCGACAAGATCGCGATAAATCGCGTCGTGATAGAGGCGACTCTGGAGCGTTGATGAGGTGGGCAGCCCAGTGCCGGAGCGATCCGAGAGGATCGGCGGATCCTGACCCACGGAGGTGGGGTTTTCCGGGAAAAATTTTTCAAAATCCGGTCCGAGTGACCAAACTAGTCACTGCGCCGATTCACATTCTCTTAACTGACGGTTTTTTCAAAGGTTAAGCATAAAAACGGACCACCCAAAAATGCCAATTTGGGCGGTAGTAGCAACGCTTACCCAATCCTCAAACCCCGACTCGCTCGGGCTTTAGGCGCTGCGAAAGAAAAAGTTTGACACGCCCCGAGGAAACGATAAACTGCGGAGCCATGACGCAACATGTAGTGTCTTCTGGAAGAAAAAACTACTATAGGTAGTGTTTTTCTCCGATACACACCCTAGGAGTCGTCCACGCAAAATGCTGCGAAACCAGTGATTTGCTTGCTTTCTCCTTCCCATGTTCACCGTTTGGTGGCCACCACCCTGCGATCAGGTGGCCTCCCAGCGCGCGTCGGAGGCTTGTACGGAGACTGGGTATGACACCCAACCATGGTCGCAACCAAATGGTCTTTTCCACTACGCCAGCTTACGGACTGCCCAAAAACAAACCGATCACGGCTTGCCCGTGCCTTCGTCAATCAATTTTGGATCGTCCGAGAATCGCTGCGTTCGTTTTTAACACCTCGAAATTTTGGAGTCGTACGACGGAATGGCAACAGTAGAAATGGGACGTGAGCGTCGCACCCGGACCCGAACGACGCGGGAAGTTCGCGGAAATCGTAGCGGACTGAAAATCGAATCCAAGTTCTGCCCGACAAACGTCGCAGATCCCTTCGATACCGTCACTTGGGAAATCCGTAGTGCCGCGATTAAGGATGAAAATGGGAAGGTCCTCTTCGAGCAGAACAACGCCGAGATTCCTTCGACTTGGAGCCAACTGGCAACCAATGTTGTGGTGAGCAAGTACTTTTACGGCGACCCGAAGAATCCGGGTGAACGGGAGTACTCGGTGCGGCAATTGGTACATCGAGTGACCCGTACCATCGCAGACTGGGGCCGCGAAGACGGATACTTTGATACTGCCGAAGACGCAGAACGTTTCTACCGTGACTTGACCTGGTTGTGCTTGCACCAATACGGATCGTTCAATTCGCCTGTGTGGTTCAACGTCGGTTTGTTCCATCAGTACAACGTCGTAGGTACCAAGTGCAACTGGCGTTACAACGTGGAAAAAGGTGAGCTCGAGCAGCCCGAGAACCCTTATGAATTCCCACAAGCTTCCGCATGTTTCATCCAAAGTGTTGATGACAACATGGAAGACATCATGCGATTGGCGACGAGCGAAGCAATGCTGTTCAAGTTCGGTTCCGGAACCGGAACCGACTTGTCGACGATTCGCTCGAGTCGCGAAGCTCTCTCCGGTGGTGGCAAGCCAAGTGGTCCACTCTCGTTTATGCGAGTCTACGATCAAATCGCTGCGGTGGTGAAGTCCGGTGGCAAGACGCGGCGTGCTGCGAAGATGCAGTCCATCAAGGTCTGGCATCCAGACATCATGGAATTCATCGAGTGCAAATGGAAAGAAGAACAGAAAGCGCACGCGTTGATTCGCGAAGGCTATGAATCGAACTTCAACGGCGAAGCATACTCATCGGTAATGTTCCAAAATGCGAATCTGTCGGTCCGCGTTACCGATGACTTCATGGAATCCGTGAAGAGTGACGGTAACTGGAAGACTCGCTGGATCTCCGATAAATGTCGCGAAGAGCCACCTACCTACAAGGCTCACGAAATCCTTACCCGCATGGCGGACTGCGCTTGGCATTGCGGTGACCCAGGAGTTCAGTACGACACGACGATCAACAAGTGGCACACGTGCCCTAACAGCGGTCGTATCAACGCTTCGAACCCTTGCTCGGAGTACATGTTCCTCGATAATACAGCCTGCAACCTCGCCTCGATCAACTTGATGAAGTTCCGACGCGAAGACGGATCGTTCGATTATCAAGGCTTCATGGCCGCTTGCCGATTGTTCTTTATCGCCCAAGAAATCTTGGTTGACCACGCTGCGTATCCAACGGATCGTATCGCGCACAATAGCCATTTGTTCCGTCCATTGGGACTGGGCTATTCGAACCTCGGTTCCTTGATCATGACCAACGGTGCTCCTTACGATTCCTCCACCGGCCATGGTTTGTGCGGATCGATCACCGCGTTGCTTCACGGAGCGGCAAACCTAACAAGTGCCGAGATGGCCGGCGTCGTAGGGCCTTTTGCCGAATACGAAGAGAATGCAGAGCCGATGATGCGGGTCATGCAAATGCACCGCAACGCTGTCGAGCAAATTCCCGACTCCAGCCCCCGTTACCTCAAGGA
Source organism: Pirellula sp. (assembly GCA_044344575.1). GTDB lineage: Bacteria > Planctomycetota > Planctomycetia > Pirellulales > Pirellulaceae > JBKCUI01. Next base: position 6,841 of record JBIJCS010000187.1, read on the forward strand.
TGCTGCCCGCGAAGTGTGGGATCGCGTATTGGAAGCGGGACGCAAGAACGGTTTCCGAAACGCTCAAGCGACTGTTTTGGCGCCAACCGGTACCATCAGTTTCATGATGGATTGCGATACCACGGGAATCGAGCCTGATATTGCGCTGGTCAAGTACAAGCAGCTCGCCGGTGGCGGGATGCTCAAAATCGTGAATGGCTCCGTTGCCCTAGGCTTGGAAAACCTCGGTTATCCGACTGAACAAGTCCAAGACATGGTCAAGTACATCAACGAACGCGATACGATCGAAGGTGCACCGCACTTGAAAGAAGAGCATTTGCCAGTGTTCGACTGTGCGTTCACACCAGCGAACGGTACCCGTAGTATTCGTTGGCAAGCTCACGTGGAGATGATGGCCGCTGCCCAACCGTTCCTCTCCGGAGCGATCAGCAAAACGGTCAACATGCCAAACGACACCACCATCAAGGATATCGAGCAGGCGTACTACTGGGGCTGGGAGCTTGGACTCAAAGCGATCGCAATTTACCGCGATGGATCGAAGCAAAGCCAACCGCTTTCTACCAAAACCGAAGGCAAGAAAGCAGAAGACGCAGCCGCTGCCCAAGTCATCGAAAAGATCACGGAGAAGATCGTCTTCAAGCCTCGTCGCGAACGATTGCCAGATACCCGGAACTCGGTAACCCACAAGTTCAGTATTGCGGGACATGAAGGCTATATCAATGTCGGTCTTTATCCAGACGGTCGACCGGGCGAAGTCTTTATCACCATGGCCAAAGAGGGTAGTACCATCGGTGGCCTGATGGATAGTTTCGGCACTGCGATTTCGATCTCCCTTCAATATGGAGTGCCATTGGAAGTCTTGGTCAACAAGTTCAGTCACACTCGGTTTGAACCGAACGGACATACAACCAATCCAGACATCCGAATCGCGAAGAGTGTTGTCGACTACATTTTCCGTTGGCTCGGCATGACCTTCCTCGCTGGTTACCGCGAAGAGCAAAAGGCCAAGGCAGAGTTGATTTCGGGAAACGATAAGCAGGGAGCTTCCAAGTCTACCGCGTCTACCGCTTTGCCGGTTGCAAGTTTGCCGGTTGCAAGCAGCGATGCAACACTAAGAACCGAAGCGAAGTTTGTCAGCCACGACGAACGCGGAGCCGCTTGGGCAATCTCCTCCGCACCGATGCGGGAAGAAACCTCCATGCGTGAAGAAGGTCGGACCGAACAGTTTTCCCGCTTCCAAAGCGACGCTCCGGCTTGCGACAACTGCGGTTCGGTTACCGTCCGAAACGGAAACTGTTATCTGTGCCATAACTGCGGTAACAGTCTCGGTTGTAGCTAGCGAATCGTTCGCGGACTTTTGTAAGTTTGAATCTTTGAAGGGCACTCGGTTTCGACTGGGTGCCTTTTTCATTTGGCAAGTCAAACGTGTAAGGGGCGGGCTAACGTAGGGTATGCGCAGCGTTCACTACCTAAAAAATCATCTGTCCCATCGAGTCAGTCGACTGTTCGGAATGGTCTTATGGGCGATAAACCGGGATGACATAAGGTCCTTCAGGAATCACCGCGATGGTGCGATCTGCTGAATTCGCGACGCTTTGCTCAATCGCTTGCTCTAGCGAATCGACCATTTCCACGCAGGTCAACTCGCGATCCGCACCTTGGATGCCTTCGCTAAATAGAGAGACGCGTCCGATACCTAATGGGCGCAGCAGCATGTGAGTCTGCCATCCATCGATATCGGCGAGAGGCATTTGTCGGATGCGTTCCAAGAAGCCTTTAGCT
>JBIJCS010000188.1:0-8621 GCA_044344575.1 Pirellula sp.
TTGTTTGGAATTGTTTTCTATTTGACAGATGGATCTGACCGCTATGCCGATCGGAAAAACATTAAACAGCGTCGTCGAGAGTGTTGGTAATACCCCCATGATTCGCATCAATCGGCTGTTGCCGCCCGAAGCGGCAACGGTGTTTGCGAAGTGTGAGTTTTTTAACCCGCTCAAGAGCGTCAAAGACCGTATTGGGCTGGCGATGGTGGAGGAGGCTGAGAAGAGTGGCCGATTGACCAAAGAGACTCATATTATCGAGCCGACGAGCGGCAACACGGGTATTGCGTTGGCATTTGTCTGTGCGGCGAAAGGGTACCGGTTGACGCTGACAATGCCTGAATCGATGTCGATCGAACGGCGAGCTTTGCTGACGGCCTTGGGAGCGAATCTTGTATTGACCCCTGCAGCGGAAGGGATGCGCGGAGCGATCGCGAAGGCGAATGAGTTAGTGCAAGCGGATTCGCTTGGGTGGATGCCGCAGCAGTTTGAGAACCCAGCGAATCCAGCGGTTCACGAGCGAACAACGGGGCCGGAGATTTGGGCCGATACGGCTGGAAATATCGACGCGATTGTCGCAGGGGTCGGAACTGGTGGAACGATCACTGGAGTGGCACGGTACATCAAAAAACTCAATCCGAATTTCAAGGCCATTGCCGTCGAACCGCAACAGTCACCGGTGATCAGTGGTGGACAACCTGGAAAGCACCGCATTCAAGGAATCGGAGCAGGATTTATTCCAAAGAATTTGGATACGTCACTGATTGATGAGGTGATTCAGGTCGATGATGCACTAGCGTTCGAATGGGGACGCAAGTTGCATCGTCAGGAGGGGATCATGGCAGGGATTAGCAGTGGTGCGAACATGTGTGCCGCCGCACAATTAGCCATGAGACCCGAGTGGAAGGGCAAGCGTATCGTTACCATCATGTGTAGCTTGGGAGAACGCTATCTCTCTACGCCATTGTTCGATAGCTGATTGCACCTAGACCGACGTTCGCCACTTTGACTTGAAGGCAACTGCGATGGACGAGCACCGAAAGATGAAGAAATCCGATCAACCATTTGGCGAGCTTGAATCCTCAAGGCGAGGTTTTTTGCGCAAGGTGTGTTTCGGCAGTACGGGTTTGGCGGTCGGGTTGCCGATGGTATCTGGGAGTTTCGAAGATCGCGTGTTTGCTGGATTTGGCAAAGGAGATGATCGAAATCCGAAATGGGAGTCTGCGACCCGTCGCGGTTTGGATTTTCTAGCTCGGACGCAATCCTCGCGGGGGCAATGGAATACTCCACCTTATCCCGTAGCCGTATCCGCGTTGGCGGGATTAGCACTGCTTTGCAGTGGTTCGACGGTAACGCAAGGTCCGTATTCCAAGCAGATCGCGAGGGCGACCGATTACCTTTTGGCGCAGTCGCGCAAGAACGGTCTGATCGGTGACCCAGAAAATGACCAGCGGTACACGTATGGTCATGGCTTTTCGATGTTGTTTCTCTCCCAAGTACTAGGAGAGGAAGGGCTGCAGGACCGGCGCGATGATTTGGTTGACGTGTTAAACCGCGCCGTTGCTTTTTGTGGAAAGGCGCAGACACCGGCAGGTGGCTGGGGGTATGTCAGTGCAAAAGATGGACAGGATTACGACGAAGGCTCAACAACGATCACTCAGGTGCAAGGATTGCGTGGATGTCGCAACGCGGGTATCGCCGTTCCAGGTGAGGTGATTGAATCAGCGAAGCGTTACATCTATTCATGTCAAAATCCCGACGGTGGTATTAGTTATTCCAGCCAGCAGATGGGCAGTTCGAGGCCGGCAATCACGGCAGCGTCCTTGGCCGCCCTTTATAACGCAGGAGATTACGAGAGCAACAAAGTCCCGGAAATGCTTAATTACAGTCGAAAGGAATTGCACGACGTAAAGAAAGTGGACGATGCGTTTGGTCACTGGCACTACACCTACTTGTACTACAGCCAGGTCGTCTATCGTCAGGGGGATGAGGAGTGGTTACCGTTTCGCGATCGGCTCTATACGCAGATCGAGGGTGATCAGGGTAGTGAAGGTGCTTGGGAGGGCCAGATCCACAACATCTACATCACGGCTTGCAATTTGATCATGTTGCAACTGGACCTTGGGTATCTCCCCATTTTTCAACGCTAAGCACCATTTGGGAAGTGTATCAAACAACTAGCGCAAGTTAGCGTCTCGGTTGTTCACGGCGCAGATCGAGGGTGCCTGGGTACTCAGGATTGGTGCGTGGTATTTTGGGCGTAACCATTCCAGGAGTATGCCCGAAGGGTTGAAAGCGTGCGATGCGTCTTCCTTCGGCTTCGAGTGCGTTGATTGGAAAAGTATCAAAGCTTCGGCCGCCTGGGTGGGCAACATGGTAGGTGCATCCACCGAGTGGTCTGCCGGAGCGAGAATCCCAGCAGTCCAATACTAAAGGGGTATGGACTGGGATGGAAGGGTGTAGGCAGCTAGGGGGGCACCAAGCTCGGTACCTGACACCGGCGATGTAGCTACCGGGAATCCCAGTCGGTTGAAGTGGTACGACGAACCCGTTGCAGAGCAACTGCAATCGTCGTGGATCGAATCCTTTGACGAGCACTTCTAAGCGTTCGACACTGGAATCGACAAATCGGACGGTACCACCTCCGGCTGATTCTTCACCGAGGACGTACCAGGGTTCGATCGCAGAGCGTAACTGGAGGGTCGTATCACCACATTGTACAGATCCGATTTGAGGAAAGCGGAATTCGAAGTGAGGTGCAAACCAAGCTTCTTCCCAATCCCAGCCTTCTTGCTGGAGGTAGATTAAGACCTCTCGGAGGTCTTTCCATAGGTAATGCGGTAGGAGCATTTGATCGTGGAGGGCATTCTCCCATCGCTTGAGTGGTTCGTTGTATGGTTTTCGCCAGAATATTGCGATGAGGTTTCGCACAAGGAGTTGGGTGACCAAGCTCATTTCGGGGTGTGGAGGCATTTCGAAACCACGTAGTTCGACCAATCCAAGTCTCCCGGAGGAGGAGTCTGGGGAGTAGAGTTTGTCGATACAAATCTCTGATCGGTGTGTGTTCCCGGTCAGGTCGATCAATAGGTTTCGCAGAAGGCGATCGACCATCCAGGGTGGTACTGATTGCGCGATGGATTGGGAGGAGGACGGGATCAAGTCCAGAGCCGTTTGGAGTTCGTAGATGCTATCGCGGCGACCCTCATCACATCGGGGGGCTTGGCTGGTCGGGCCGATGAATCGGCTGCTAAAGAAATAAGAGAGGGATGGATGATTTACCCAGAACGCGATAAGGCTTTTTAGAAGATCGGGCCTTCTCAGAAAGGGGGACTGGGATGGGGTCGCACCACCCATCACGATGTGGTTTCCTCCACCGGTACCGGTATGTTTGCCATCGAGATCAAATTTTTCGGTTGCGAGTCGGCAGTTGCGGGCTTCTTCGTAGAAAATACGCGTATTGCTGACCAATTCGTCCCACGACGAGACGGGGTGCACGTTGACTTCGATAACCCCTGGATCCGGGGTGACTTTGATATTTTGCAGTCGATGATCGGAGGGTGGCAAGTAGCCTTCGAGCACGATGGGCATCTCAAGTTGTTCACAAGTGCATTCGATGGCAGCGAGGAGTTCAAGATAATCTTCGAGTCGTTCGGTGGGGGGCATGAACAGGTAGAGTTTGCCTTCGCGCGGTTCGACACATAGGGCGGTTCGGATTACATGATCTGTGGATGCGTTGTTAGAAAGTTGTGATTCTGGGTTTTGAGTGGTGTTCGCTCCAAGCGAACTATGAGAGGTTTGTTTTGGGGATGTCGTCGGTGAGGAAAAAGAGGTGCTGGAGTGAGAGGGAAGTTGCGAGCGGATCGTCGCGGAGGTAGGGAGGGGTGGTTTTGGTGCGTACGGATCGGCTGGGATGACTTGGTCCTGGACGAGTCCTTGTGTGTGTGGAAGGACATCGAGTGGGAGGCGTAGACCGATGGTGGAGTCCCCGGGAATGAGAAAGAGCTTTTCAGGGCGGACAGGCCAAGGGCCACTGACCCAGCGAGAAACTGGATGTGCAGCGGATTGCCACCATTGCTTTTGGATCGGCATAACAACACCGACGGGTTGGTGGAGACCTCGTTGGAAGACTTTAGCGAGCCGAGCGCGTTCCTCGGGGTCGGCTAGTTTTGGATCCCATGGAAGCACGTTGATGGGGAGACGTTGTTCGCGCCAAAGGTAGTAGTAGGTGTCTTCGTAGGCAGGCATTAACCAACGAGGGTCCACATTGAGGTTCTCGGCAAGTTTTTCGGCAAACTGGCGGGCTTGTTGAAATCCAAAACCATAATCTACGGACTCTTCTGCGAGCCAGCGTACGTTGTTCCAGATCGGTTGACCGTCGGTGCGCCAGAAACAGGTCAGAGCCCATCGCGGAAGGGATTCACCGGGGTACCATTTGCCCTGTCCGTAGTGCAGGAGTCCTTCTGGGGCGAATCGAGAACGCAGACGTCGAACGAGATCTCCGGATAATTTCCTTTTGGTAGGGCCTACAGCGGCGGTCGTCCATTCGGCGCCATCCATATCGTCCATCGAGACGAACGTGGGTTCACCGCCAAAAGTTAAAGCGATGTTATCGCTAGTTAGTTGTGCGTCGACACCATGGCCGAGTTGGTCGATGCGGTTCCATTGATCTTGGGTATAGGGTTTAGTGGTTCGGGGGTCTTCGTGAATGCGGGTGACCTGCATTTGAAAGTCAAAGGTGCATTCGGCAGCATCGACGGTTCCGGATATCGGTGCAGCGCTAGCGTGTTCAGGTGTACAAGCTAGTGGAATGTGCCCTTCGCTGCAAAGCAATCCACTGGTGGGGTCGAGACCAACCCATCCAGCACCAGGAAGATAGATCTCGGTCCATGCATGAAGATCGGTGAAATCGGTTTCGGGGCCAGAAGGCCCATCGAGAGATTTCACGTCGGGAGCGAGTTGGATTAGATAGCCGGAAGCGAAGCGAGCGGCAATTCCTAGATGCCGAAAGATTTGGGCGAGTAACCAAGCTGAATCACGACAGGAGCCAGCTTTGCGCTGAAGCGTTTCCTCTGGGGATTGTACGCCGGGTTCCATTCGAATTTCGTAGCGAATCGCTTGATTGACGCGTTGATTGATGTCCGTGATCGCTTGGATGGTTGGTTTGGCACTGCGATCGATTTGATCAAGCCACTTCTGGAGTTCGGGTGAAAGGGGAAGGGCTTTGAGGAACGGAGCGAGCTCAAGTAGTTGCCATTCCTCGTATTGAAACGGGAATTTCTCTGCATATGCTTCGAGGAAAAAGTCAAAGGGATTGATGGCCGTCATTTCAGCGATCAAATCGACTTCGATTCGAAATTGCCGGGTTGGTTTCGGGAATACTAGGCGGGCGAGGTAATTGCCTTGGGGGTCTTGTTGCCAATTGCAGAAGTGGTCTGTGGGAACGACCTTCATGGAGTATGCGATGATGGAGGTGCGGCTATGTGGGGCTGGGCGCAGCCGTACCGTTTGGGGACCGAGGGATACGAGTCGGTCGTAGTGGTAGCTCGTTTCATGGTGGAGCGATACACGAATACTCATGCGAGGATCCCGCTGTGCGAGAGAAAGGAATAGCGATTGCTGGTCCGACCAACCAGATGGTAGCGATATGGGGGCTTAGCTGCGAAAGTTCTGAAGAGGAAGAACCCGAGCTGTGTCGCCAACACGTCTGCGTATCATAGCTTGCGGATCCGTCGGATAAAACCCCGGAAAGATATGGGCAAGAAGATGGAGGCATAGAGGGTATCTTAATGGGAGCTGAGTGTTTCGCGGGGTGATTAGGTTTGGTTATGGATACTGGGCATTGGTACTCTTTGTTTTTTATTTACATGTCACCATTTTCATGCCAATTTTCCGCAATATTCTCAAGCTCTTTTTCGGATTTGTTCGAGCTTTGCGTTTCAAGGACTCAATTGTTTCCAAGACCATCGATGTAGGTTTCTGCTATCTGAATAGCGGGCTGCCGATCCGGATGCACCGAGCACGATGACGACCGATTCTTTGTTTATCGATTCGTTACTTGGGTGCCGACTCCAGGAGACTAGGCAAGCTCCTGCAGCGTCGGTGGTTCCTGTTTTAATTCCGAGGTAGCCTTCGATGTCGAGCAGTTGATTTGTGTTGTCCCATTGGATTCGACGGGTGTATCCTTCGGTTCCTTGTACGGTGCATTCATGCCGTCTTGTCGAGACCACTTTTCGAATAAGTTCATCTTGCATCATCGTTCGAGCAAGTCGCAGAAGGTCGACGCAGGAGCTGCGATGTTCAGCGTGGGGCAGTCCATGTGGATTGCGGAAGGAAGTATGGTGCAGTTCAAGCCGTTTTGCTTCGTCGTTCATCGCTTGTACGAATCGATTGAACGGATCGTTTTCGCCTGCGATGCTTGCGGTGGCATTCGAGTATCGGCTGCCCCACCATTCGGCGAGTGCAACGGCAGCGTCATTTCCTGAGGGGAGCATCAGTCCGTAGAGAGCATCACGGATCGATACCGATTCCCCTGCACGAATAGTCGAAGAGGAGCCGGGTGTTTTGTCCGCGCGCAATGAGAAGAGGATTGTTGCATCAAGTAGTTCGGGTTGAGTTGCGATCTCTTTCGCAATGAGCCATGCGGTCATCATTTTGGTGGTACTTGCGATTTCCATCGGGGTATCTTGATTCTCTCCAGCAAGGATATCACCGGTGGAAGCATCAGCCACGAGCCAAGCTTTGCAAGATACGTTTGGTAGGTCGAGGGGGCGATCGGCTGGTTGGGGATCGGACAGAGGTTGTTTAGGAGTCTGCGATGCGCTAGGAATATTGATTTCACCGAGTTTGGACCATGTCTCTGGTCCCACAATACCGTTCGGCTCAATTTCTTGAGCCGTTTGGAAACGCTGAACAGCTTTTTCTGTCATGCCTCCGAAATCGCCATCGACGCTGAGATTAGGAGAAGGGTTGAGTTGGGAATTGAGCGCGTTTTGGAGGGCTTCGACGAGTACACCATTGGAACCAAGCTTGAGGACTTGGGGTTTGAGATCATCGGACGTTTGGGGGAAAAGAGTTTCGAAGGTGGTCAATGCAATCTTGCCGATGAGGATCTCGGCTGCGTTGGAGTTACCCCAGCTTTTGTCTTGATTTTCTGATGTCAGAACCACCATAGCGATGGAGCCATTGGGTGTATGGAATAACCCCGCATCCGTTCGAGATTCGTTAACCGCTCCCGTTTTGTGGTAGCCTTGGATGGACTCAGGAAGGAATCGCATCAGTTTGGAACGATCGTCGCAGGTCAGAAGATGAGCTAGTATTTTTTCGCAGGATTCTTCGGAAGCGACTTCATTGCGATGAAGCAGTTCAAGAAGTCGAAGCATTTCAGCGGCAGTGGTGCTACCTAGACCATACTTTTGGCTTCGTTCTGGAGCGATCGAAGTATCTCGCCGAAAGACTTTCGAGTGGAGTTGTGTTTCTTGTAGCCCAAGTTCCTTCATCGCTACGGTGGTTGCTGATAATCCGATATGATCAGCGATGAGGTTGGTAGCGGTGTTATCGGAATAGGTGATCATCAGACGAGCGATGGTTTCCAGGGAGAGTTGGGAACCGGGCGAAAAATGGGACGTGAGGATCCCGGAGCCGGGGACCTTATCGGCCTGAGTGAGGGTCACCAGTTTATCGGGGGAAAGAACACCTGAGTCTACTTGTCGATAGAACGCAATGAGCGTGGGTAGCTTGATTAAGCTTGCCGTGGGCATTGGCTCCTCAGCATGGTAGAAGTAGGAAGCACCGGACTCGAGGTGCCGAATGGCGACGGTTACTTTACCCGGGTGTTTTTCGATCAGTGGTAATAGTTTTTCTGCCAGGGTTTCTTCGAGTGCATTCGGTTCTTTGGAGAGGGCAGTTGAGTTAATCGTTGTGGGTGTTTGAGCGTAGATCCGAACCGATGAAACGCAGGTGGAGATTGTGAGAGTGGCAGCAAGCAGGCTTAGCGAACTGCACAGGTGAATGATGGTGTTGTGCGAGGCAGAGATTCGTGATTGGTTCGGCATGGAAGAGCCTCAGTTACAACGCGGTTTGATTAGGGTGTGGCGGGGTTACGTTGAAGTCGGTGATAAAAATAGGGAACACCTAAGAGGATCAAGCCTAGTCCGAAGGTAGCTTCAATGGGCTGAGCAAGAAGAATTGCACCGATAAACCAAGTGTAAGTTACGAGGTAAGCGAGGGGAACCCAGGGGTACCCGGGAGTACGGAAGGGGCGAGGGTGATCTGGTTGTGAGCGTCGGAGCACAAGAAGTGCACCGACGGCAAGGAGATAAAAGATACTTGCGGCAAACACGATGCAGTCGGTTAGGAGGTCGAAGATAGATCGTTTGTGGAAGTAATCGGTGTTATGGATCAGCCAATCGGAAAGCAAAACGAGCCCGCAGGCCATGATCGCTTGGAAGTAGATAGCAACCACGGGTGTGCGGTAGGTAGCATGGAGTTTTCCGAAAGGTTTAGGGAGCCATCCATCACGTCCCATGGCATAGGTCACACGAGGACTGGTTAGTAAGTTGCTATTCATGGTTCCCAGGGTACTGAGAACGAGTCCGACCGACATGAAGCTGCCGCCGATGGGGCCA
>JBIJCS010000189.1:0-8609 GCA_044344575.1 Pirellula sp.
CGCATCATGCGTTTGGCCAAGCCTCGCGTCGGTGATGCTGGAACACGAGCTATCCTTGAGTTCGTCGGTAAAAACGATCGCGTCAAGAAAGAAGCTCAGAAGCCATCCTTCGAGTAAAACTCGCTCATCGTATCATTTAGCGCGTACCAGGCTGGCCGATGAGGCCAGCCTTTTTTATTGAACTTGGATTTATAAAGACGTAGCAATATGCAAAGCAATCTACCTGGGCTCATTCGGGAACGTATTCATATTCTCGACGGAGCTATGGGAACAATGATTCAAAAGCTGAAGCTTGACGAAGCAGCGGTTCGTGGAAAACGATTTGTTGACCACCATAAAGATCTCGTACGCTTCAGCGACCTCCTTTGCATCACCCGTCCTGATGACATCAGCGATATCCATTACAAATACCTTGAAGCAGGGGCTGACATCGTCGAGACCAATTCTTTTGGCTCTTCCCCAATCGGGATGGAAGAAATGGAACTTCCACTCGAGCTCGTCAAGGAACTAAATTACGCTGCCGTGGACTGTGCTCGAAAAGCAGTCGATCGCATCCGAAAGATCGATCCTTCCCGCCCTCGATATGTTGCTGGCAGTATCGGCCCGACAACTAAACAGCTTGCGATTAGCACCAAGGTCGAAGACGCCGCAAACCGTGATGTAGACTTCTTGACCATGGTCGCAAGCTACAAAGTACAAGTAGCGCACTTGGTCGAAGCTGGCGCGGATTTATTACTTCCTGAAACTGCAATCGATACGCTAAACCTTAAATCCTGTTTGTATGCCATCAGCGAGTACTTCGCCGAAACCGGGCGGAGAATTCCGGTGATGCTCAGCGCCACCTTTGGCGAAGGTGGACGTACATTCGTCAGCGCTCAAACGGTGGAAGCATTTTGGAATTCAGTGAGCCACTTCCCAATGCTCAGCGTCGGAATGAACTGCGCGATGGGACCGGATATCATGCGCCCACACTTGGAAGAACTCGCGAGAGTATCCGACGCGCCGATTTCTTGCCACCCAAACGCAGGTCTGCCCAACTCCTTCGGTGAATATGATCTGACCCCATCTGCGATGGCTGATTACATCGAAGACTTCGCAAGAAATGGCTGGTTGAATATCGTCGGTGGGTGTTGCGGCTCGAACCCGAACCACATCCGCGCGATCGCCGACCGCGTTCGCGCTCTTCCACCACGCGGCGAAGTAGAACCGATTGTATGGACGCGTCTGAGTGGTCAGGAGGCAACTACACTACGTCCTGAAACACAATTCACGATGGTCGGAGAAAGAACCAACGTGACCGGATCCCGCGCCTTTGCCAATCTCATCCGAAATGACAAGTACGAAGAAGCTGTAGAAGTTGCCCGCCAACAAGTGCAGAACGGGGCAACGATCATCGACATCAACATGGACGATGCTCTGCTCGATGGTGTTGAAGCAATGACGCGATACCTGAGATTGATTGCTGGTGATAGCGTCGCCGCTTCTGTTCCTGTGATGATCGATTCGTCGAAATGGGAAGTGCTCTTGGCAGGGCTACAAAATGTTCAAGGAAAAGCGATCGTCAACAGCATTAGCTTGAAAGACGGTGAAGAAGAGTTCCTAAAACGCGCTGGGATTATCCGGCGATATGGGGCAGCAGTGGTCGTGATGGCTTTTGATGAACAAGGGCAGGCTACCGAGACGACAGAAAAAGCTCGCATCTGCAAACGAGCTTATAAACTGCTTACTGAACAAGTGAAGTTTCCCCCACAAGACATCATCTTCGATCCGAATATTTTGACGGTCGCCACAGGGATCGAAGAGCACGATAATTACGCAGTGAACTTCATCGAAGCCTGCCGCCTGATCAAGAAAGAATGCCCAGGCGTTAGAATTTCGGGTGGCGTTAGTAACATCAGTTTTTCATTCAGAGGTAATGATGTAGTACGGGAAGCCATGCACTCGGCATTTCTTTACCATGCCATTCAAGCAGGGATGGATATGGGTATCGTCAACGCGGGCCAACTGGCCGTTTACGAAGATATCCCAAAAGATCTGCTCGAACACGTAGAAGATGTCCTTTTGAATCGTCGATCCGATGCTACAGAACGCATGTTGGCTTTTGCGGAGACGGTGAAGGGCTCGGGAACAAAGAAAGCATCCGGCGAGAATTTGGAGTGGAGAGAGAAGCCCGTCCAAGAGCGACTCAAGCACGCGTTAATTCACGGCATCGACAAGTTCATTGAAATCGATACCGAAGAAGCCCGCGTGGGCTGCAAACGTTGCCTGGAAGTAATCGAAGGGCCACTGATGTCCGCGATGAGCGTCGTCGGCGACTTGTTTGGCGCAGGGAAGATGTTCCTGCCTCAAGTCGTAAAAAGTGCCCGTGTGATGAAAAAGGCGGTTGGCTACCTCCAACCCTTTATGGAAAAGGAGAAAGAAGAGGCAGGGCTAGAGGGGCAAGCTTTTCGCGGCAAGGTCTTGATGGCAACCGTCAAGGGTGATGTTCACGACATTGGAAAGAACATCGTCGGTGTTGTACTCGGGTGCAATAACTATCAAGTAATCGACTTGGGAGTCATGTGCTCTTGCGAAAAGATTCTCGATGAAGCTCGCAAGCATGGTGTCGATGTAATCGGTTTATCCGGTTTGATCACGCCGAGCTTAGATGAAATGACTCACGTCGCAAAAGAGATGCAACGTACTGGAATGAAGATACCTCTGCTCATCGGAGGCGCGACGACGTCAGCAAAACACACCGCTGTGAAAATCGCGCCCTATTACAACGAACCGGTAGTCCATGTACTCGACGCATCACGCTGTGTCGGTGTTGTTGAGTCACTATGCAGCGATGAACTCAAATCAAAATATGTACAAGACAATATCAAGCTTCAGGAAGAGTTACGCTCAAGCTATGAAGCCAGACAAGCGAAGCTGGTTCCTTATGCAGAAGCGAAGTCTAAAGCGTTTTCAACCGATTGGAGCCAAGTCAGAATCGATACCCCTTGCTTCTTAGGCAGCAAGGTAATCAAAGAGTACTCCATCGAAAAAATTGCGAAGTACATCGATTGGTCCCCATTTTTTATGGCTTGGGAACTCAAGGGGAAATACCCCAAGATTTTCAATGATCCGACCGTCGGTGTGGAAGCCAAGAAACTTTTCGACGATGCAAACAAAATGCTCTTCGATTGCATTGCAACCGGCTCGCTCAAAGCCCATGCAGTATACGGATTCTGGCCCGCAGCCTCCCAGGGTGATGATGTCATCCTCTTTACAGATGAGACAAGAACGAAGGAGTTGACGAGATTTCATTTCCTCAGGCAGCAATGGGAACGCAAAGGCCAAAATGACTTCCGCAGCCTTGCAGACTACGTCGCCCCCCTGGACTCAAACCGCAAAGACTATCTCGGTGCCTTCGTGGTTACCGCCGGAGTTGGAGCAGAAGAGATGGCAAAGGCCTACGAAGCGAAACATGACGATTACTCAGCCATCATGATTAAAGCCATTGCAGACCGGTTAGCCGAAGCTTTCGCCGAACTGCTTCACGAACAAGCGAGGCTTGATTGGGGCTACGGGATCGAAGAAAAATTGACCAATGAGCAATTGATCGAGGAAAAATACCGAGGGATACGACCGGCCCCAGGATATCCTGCTTGCCCAGATCATACTGAGAAACATATTTTGTTTGACTTGCTCGATGCAAAAGCGCAAATTAATGTGTCCCTCACAGAGTCCTACGCGATGTGGCCAGCAGCGAGCGTAAGTGGGTTTTACTTCGGTCATCCCCAAGCTCGATACTTTGCAGTCGATCGCCTTACCAAGGACCAAGTGGAAGATTACGCCAAGCGGAAGGGTGAGCCGCTGGCACAAGTCGAACGTTGGCTCGCCCCAAATCTTGGATACGAACCATCATGACAGCCCTCGCGATAGCAATGGTCTTATTCATTGCCGCTTTGGTAGTCTTTGCAATCGATTTGATGATCCCAACCGGCGGCATACTCGTCGCCGTTACTGCGTTGCTCGGTTGCGGTGCGGTCTACTTTGCATTTAGACACTCCACAACGAGTGGGCGGTGGATGCTGGCCGCCAGTCTAGCAATGGTCCCCTTAATGCTTATTGCCTTGATCTATATCTGGCCTAAAACTCCGTTTGGAAAGAGGATTATTGCGACCCCTGAACGAGCAGACTCCTTCACTTGGTCTGACACCGCCAGCGAATCCGACCCAACGAAGTTCCTTGGATCCCTCGGAATCAGCGAAACAGAATTTCTCCCCCACGGTACTGTAAGAATCGGCGAACAAACCTTCGAAGCGGTAAGTGGAGCCGGCCCAATTGAGCCAGGACAACAAGTCAAAGTCACGAAACTAGATGTAGGGAGGCTCGTCGTTGTGCCTTGGAACACTCGACGCACAACAGACTCGCCAATGTCTGAACACTCCGGTTTAGATCGCCCTAGCCAAGAACTAGGGCTCGATGCTCTAGATTAATTCGCTCGCTGAACTTATCGTTTCACTTCGGGCTTGCTAGGTCCCTTCTCAACCGGAAATCCAGCTTTAACCAACTCGTCATAGCCCGGCTTAAGAGGGCGCACATCGTAACCGTACTTCTTGAGAATCTTCGCTGCACGTAACGAGCGATATCCCACTGCGCAGTGCGTGTAGATTATTTTTTCCTTCGATAACTTCTCAGCAACCTGCTCCTCGGTAATCTTCTCTTGAAGCTCTCTCCAAGGTAGCAATACAGCACCTTCGACGTGTCCCGCATTCCATTCAACGAGGTCTCGCACGTCGACCAAGATCGCTTTCTTCTCACCAACCTTTTCCTGCACGGTAGCCAGAGAGTCCTTGGTGTGCTCCTTGGGCTCAAGACCGCGATCATCCGCTTGCAATCGCGTGAGCATCAGAACAAGAGCTGCCAAACCCATACTCAAAAACAACCTCAAAACACTTCGACTCATCGATCTTCATCCTCATGGAACGGGGTACGCAAATAGCTGAAAACTGGATGCTTGCGACAAACCAATTCTAACGAAGGATCGACGACTGGCATCCCCATACTCTTATACTTCGGAACCTTCCGAAGTGTCAATGCTTAAAATGGGGCATGAAACCTAGTGGAGTATGAAACGTGGCGGGGGATCAGCTACAGACCAGTCGCGGTGTAACCATTCAACTCGGCCGAAAGTTGAGCATCTGCCGCTTGGAGGAGCAACTCGACCTTCTCATCCAAAACACCTTCCGAAAAATCACACTTCGGAGCATCCGCCACACAGCGAGCATCCTGCATTTCCCAATGCGCTCCACAACCATGACACACAACCGCCCGCTTGGCCTTCTCAAAAGGAGCCGGAAAATTCGTCACAAACATTGCAAATGAGCAATTGGGACAAGGGCCCATATAGCGTATCGAACTCCCCATGATCTCTCTGCTTTGCTTTTGGAATTGTCCGCTCGACCCATGTCATCGAATAGCAACCACCGTTGAAACCGCTCCAACAGGACGCTGAAAAACCATCTTGGTGAAATTACCTTCCCATGTCAACACCTTAAAGAGATTTTAAGCACCGCAGAATATTTATTGTTTTCTAAAAAATCCCTCAGCAAGTGACCAAAGGTGTCCAAGGTCGAAGGTCTACTAGTAACAAACACGGTCGCGAAACTGCTCAGTTGCCACGCCTGAGCAACGGATGCGATTCCACTCAAAAATTCATGGACGCTGCAACGGAAGAGTGCTAGCATTCTCCCGTCGCAGCGACATCTGAGACAAACTACCGACCTCATGCGGAAAAAACCGGCGGACATCATGTTGGACGATTTCTTAGACCAAAAGGAAGATCGAGCCGGTTCCGAAACGCGTTCCGACATTCTCCAAGTCCTCGCTCGGGAAATCCGTACTCTTCAGACCGCCAATCGCACCCATAAGACAAGCGTCTCGAACGGTTCTCCACAGCTCGATGCCTGCTTGCCCTCGGGCGGCTATCTCCCAGGTAGCCTCCTCGAAATACTCACCGAACTAGGCCCTAACATCGCCCCCTGCGGCTTAGCCGATTCTCCCAGAACACGCCCCCTTCTGTCTCGCGGTTACGGAGCGCTTTCTGTAGCGCTGCGCATCAGCAGAGAATGGCTAACCGGCGGCAAGTACCTCGTCCTGGTAGCTCCCAATCTGAGCATCGCTGCCTCACCTCTGAATGCATTGCAAATCCCACTGGAAAGAGTCATCCTGGTTCGACCTAATCCAGGAGCCGATTGGGTTTGGGGGATCGACCAAGCTTTACGCAGTCGAGCGGTCGGCGCGCTGATCACCTCCGTCGAACACCTTGATGATCGAGTCGCTCGACGCTGGCAACTCGCAGTCGAACAAGGAGGAGGCCTAGGAATCTTCCTAAGAGATCGAGTTATGGCCAAAAGATACCCAAGCTGGGCTGAAGTCCAATGGCAACTCCGAGCTTTCGCTCCCCGCAACCAACACAACTCCGTTTCCCCAACACCGCGAGTACGTGGGATCGAACCTCGCTGGTTCGAATTCACCCTACAACGCGCACCGGCGGCCCATACCGGAAAACAAGTCCAAATAGGAATCGGCTCCGATGGAGATTGGGTAGAATACGATCCAAAGGTAGACTCCATCCATGACCGAAAGCTTGCACAAGAGCAAACGCCCGCAGAGAGTACTGTGCATCTGGCTTCCCAATTGGCCATGGCAGCGAATCGCCGCCGCCAAAGCGCTGCCGGCTGAGACACCCTCCTCACCACCCGCCTCTGAAACACTTCCCACTCCCCCCACTCTGTTTGTCTCCAACGACCCGCGCCGCGGAAGACTAATCGCCGCTGCAAATGCTACCGCAAGAAAAGCCGGGATCTTGCCAAGCATGACCGTTACCCAAGCACGCTCCTTTCTCAACGCCTTCCCACCGGAAAACATCCAATGGATCGAACATGACCCACAAATCAACATCGAAGACCTCTACGCCCTCGCCGAACGCTTGATGGAATTCAGCCCACTCGTCGGAGTCGAAGCCATCGAAGCACAACCCTGGTGTGGTCGCTCGCTTCCCGAACCACAAGCAATCCTGATGGATATCACAGGGCTAACCAACTGGTACGGCGACGAAACAACCCTCGCAATGACTCTCCAACTATGGCTTACCCGCCATGGTTACTTCGGATGTATCGGTATCGGAAATACCCTTGGTCAAGCTTGGGCTCTCGCGAACTATACAGCACGACGCGACGTCCCAGAATGGATGCTCCAAGTCGAACGCGCTGAACACTCACTGTTAGAAACCCTTGAAATAGACCCTCGTATCAAAATCTTCCCCGCCGAGAACCCTTTTCCTTCGGCATTCTTCGGCACCTATCCCGTCGAAGCACTTCGAATCACCGTCGATATCGCCGCTAAACTCCACCGCCTCGGCATACGAACCATTCATGCGCTCGAACAACTACCACGCTCCTCTTTGACTTCGCGCTTCGGCCCCCTGCTCCTGCAACGCATCGACCAAACCCTCGCTAACCGATCGGAACCCATCTCCATTCGACATGCTGGAGAACCCCTCGAAGTATCTGTTGACCTCGAACACCCAATTTTCGAACTCCAACACCTAGAACAACTCCTCGAATCAACCGTACGCCAACTTTGTCGACGACTCGAAGAAAATGATCACGGCATCTGGCGATTGCTCGTGCGCATCGCCATCGAAACCACCACCATGCAATCCGAAACACAACAACTCAACGCTCCCCGAGCACACTTGATCCAACTCGGTATGTTCCAAGCCAGCCGAGATCCTGAACATCTTCTTTGGCTTCTCAGCGGATGCCTTGAACGCAATCCTCCTCGCTTAAACCGACAACTCGGAATTCGACAAGTCACTGTCCAAGCCGCTTGGACCGCCCCAATGCGATGGAAACAACACGAACTATTCGAATGCGAATCACTCAAGTATCGCAACGAAGCGGCAAAACTGATCGATGGACTCACAGCTCGACTTGGTCGCGATCGCGTCCTGTCTCCTACGACACTCCCTAACCCTATTCCAGAACTGCAAACCAAGCTACGCCCACTTACCGGTATTCGTTCCGATGGGACCAATCAATCCACCGAAAGAAAACTTCGCAAAGCACCTATCCACAATTTCCGCAATGCAAACGCTATCGTACCAAACTCCGACGCAGCTTGGACCCGCCCAACACAACTGCTCGAAAAACCCATTGAAATCAAGGTCAGCACCGACGCTACTCAATCGATTAACCAACTTGGTTTCCCGTCCAACACAACAACCACCGAAACCCAAACCCTTTTGCAAGGAACGATCAAAGTTCTTAACGCTTTCGGACCAGAAAGAATCGAAAGCCAATGGTGGTCCGGCCCCACCATTCGACGCAATTACTACCGCGTCTCGCTCGAATCAGGACAATGGTGGTGGATCTTCGAAGACATGAACACGCACCAATGGTATCTACACGGATTCTTCGACTAAACCTCTCACTGCTTATTGCACCACCTACTGCTTCTTGCACCACTTACTGCTTCTTGCGAATTACGGCTGTCAATGGACGATGATCGGATGCAATCGACTCATCGATCACTTTGCAAGACTCCAACTCCCAAGCGTCGTTGTTACGGAGCAG
>JBIJCS010000190.1:0-8594 GCA_044344575.1 Pirellula sp.
ATGGCTTCGCAGACGCCGAGCAAGTTCAGAGCACCCATGATTTGGTTACAAAGTTTTACACCTTGGCCTGCTCCCCATGGTCCGCAGTAGGTGATGTTTTTTCCCATTGCTTGCAGAATGGGTGTGGCTTGTTCAAAGTCTTCTTTGGAGCCGCCGGCGAGGATGCTTAAGGTTGCATTTTGGGCACCGATGGTACCACCTGTAACGGGGGCTTCGAGGAACCGCATTCCTCGTTCTTGGAGTTGTTGTCCGATGGACTTTGAGACATCGGGAGAGATGGTGCTCATGTCGATGAAGAGGGTGTTGGGACTGGCTCCAGATACTGCACCTTGTTCACCGAAGAGGACGGAGAGGACGTCGGGTCCGTCGGTCACACAGGAGATGACGCATTGCGCGTTTTTGGCGGCGAGATGTGGTGAGTCCCAAGCGGTACCGCCGAGGGCCACCACTGGTTCGGCGCGCGAGGGGGTCCGATTATAGGCTTGGACGTTCCATCCGGCTCGGATCAAGTTGCAAGCCATACGAGAGCCCATCAGTCCCATTCCGAGAAAAGCGATGGTTGGTTTTGCGTTCGTGTTCATGAGATGATTCGTTGGCTTCGGTGCGTGCGTCGAGGTCGCTAGGGGGAATGAAAAGGCTAAATGCTAAACCAAGGGGTGGGGGCTGGGTAGGCAAAATCGTGGGTGCGAAACAGAATCGCGAGGGATGCTACAATAAGGGGAGCTAAGAAAGTGGTAGGTTCCGGTCGCGGGGGCTGTGAGCTGTGTAGTATTGTCCTTTCGCAATAACTTGTTCGTACTGAATTTCAGAGGTGCATCATCGACATTGTGATCCAGCCCGATCGTCCCCGTATGGGAGCTTACTCGGCCAAGTTAGCGGGGATGATCTTGCGTTCGAGCATTGCTGAGCGAGGTCAGGCACGCATCATTGTGGCGACGGGTTCGAGCCAATTCGAGGTGTTAGAACATTTGACGCGAGAGCCGGGAATTGACTGGAGTCGTGTCGAGGGATTTCATCTTGATGAGTACGTTGGGATTGCCGCGACGCATCCGGCATCTTTTTGTGGATATCTCAAAGAGCGATTTGTCGATCGAGTACCTTTGCGATCCTTTTTCTATTTGGATGGATTGCAGGATCCTGTTGAAGTCTGTGCGCAGGCATCGGAGCGATTGTTAGCGGGACCGATCGATGTGGCGATGATCGGCATTGGTGAGAATGGGCACTTGGCGTTCAACGATCCCCCAGCGGATTTTGAGACGACGGCGGCTTATCATGTTGTTCAGCTCGATGAAGCTTGTCGCAAGCAGCAGGTGGGTGAGGGTTGGTTCGCTACGATGTCGGACGTACCGACGCACGCGATCAGTATGACCATTCATCGCATTTTGCAGTCTCGCAAGATCATCTGCAGTGTTCCGGATGAGAGAAAAGCTACGGCGGTCAGGGACAGTGTTGAAGGGGAGGTGACGGTGAATGTTCCTGGTTCGATTCTCAAGCGGCATCCGAACACCACGTTGGTTCTAGATCGTCCTGCTGCGAGTTTGCTCAAGCCGTTGGAGTAGGCGGGAGGCGTTAGGCGGGAGGCGATAGGCGATAGGCGTTAGGCGATAGGCGAGGGGAAGATGGAACCAAGCAGGTTTATAAGGTGTTGGCGATTGGGATTTCCGCGACGCGGTTGCGTACGTTTGGTTACCGTTTGGTTGTTTTTTGTTGTTTGGTCGATTTGCAGTGATTGGTCGATTTGCAGTGATTGGTCGCTTGATGGTGGGGTTGGGACTTGCGATTGGGCTTTCGGGCAAGAGGTTGGATTGAAAGAGGAGTCCAAGGGTGCGCCAGGGATTGAGAAGATTGAAACGAAGGTGATCAGTTGGAAGGCACCTTTGTATCATGGGTGGCCGACGTTAGCGCGTCGTAGCAACGGAGAATTGTTGTTAGTTTTTTCGGGTGGTCGGGAAGCGCATGTTTGTCCGTTTGGTCGATTGGAGTGGATGCGATCGAAGGATGGCGGAGAGACTTGGGGGTGGCCACAAGTCTTGTTAGACAGTCCGATTGATGATCGGGATGCAGGAGTTTTGGAAACGCCTAGCGGCTCTATTTTGGTCACTCATTTTACTTCGTTGGCATACGAGTCTATTTTGGAGCGTGCGGAGCGGACGGCGATTGGAGCGCCGGGTGGGTTCACGGAAGCGAAGTTGCTTGATGAGTGGCGAGCAGCGAGAGACCGTATAACAGCTCAGGAGCGGTTGCAGGAGTTAGGTTGTTACATGATCCGTTCAACGGATGGGGGAGTGAGTTGGTCGGCGCGGTATCGCGTGCCGGTCAATAGTCCGCATGGGCCGATTGCGACGTTGGATGGTCGGCTGGTGTATGCCGGTAAGGGATTATGGGATGGAGGTCAGTTAGCATTTTATGAATCCTCTGATGACGGAGTGACTTGGAATCACCTAGCGGCCGTACCGGTGCGCAAGGGGGACAGGGTAGAGAATTACCATGAATTGCACATGGTGGATGCGGGAGCTGGACGGTGGTTGTGTCATATACGCAATCACAATTCGGACGCGAAGGGAGAGACGTTGCAGACTGAGTCCGAGGATGGAGGGAAGACTTGGAGTGAACCGCATTCGATAGGGGTTTGGGGATTGCCATCGCATCTGCTGCGGCTTCGTGATGGTCGATTACTGATGACCTATGGGTATCGTCGGGCTCCGTTTGGGAATCAAGCGAGGATTAGTGAGGATCGAGGGATGAGTTGGTCGGGGCCAATTGAATTGAGCGGAGACGGGATTGGGGGGGATTTGGGTTATCCATCGACAGTCGAGTGCGATGATGGAACCCTGGTTACGGTGTGGTATGAGGTTCTCAAGGGTTCGCCGCTAGCTCAATTGCGTCAGTTGCGTTGGCGTTGGGTTTCTCAAGACGTGCCAGCTAAACAATAAGGGTTGATGAGAATGTGGATGCGAATGTGCGGGTGGTTGTTGAGTGTTGCACTCGTGGGGATCGGTTTGATTTTGACAAGCGGTTCGCAGAGTGTTGGGCAAGAGTTTATCCCGCGCAAGCAGACGAAGCCCCCTGGACCTGCGTTGAGTCCTGAGGAGGCGTTATCGCGGATGGAGGTTCCCGAGGGGTTTCGGGTGGAGTTGGTGGCCAGTGAGCCACAGATTATGAATCCTGTGGCGATGGCATTTGACGATGCAGGCAGGATTTTCGTAACGGAGAGTTTTGAGTATCCGCGACACGAGCCTGGTCCGGGGCGTGACCGTATTAAAATTTTGGAGGATACGGATGGAGATGGGAAAGTCGACAAGGTTAAGGTTTTTGCGGAGGGATTGAACATTCCTTCGGGTATAGCGGTGGGGCATGGTGGAGTATGGGTGGCTAACGCGCCCGATATTTTGTTTCTCGAAGACACGGATGGAGACGATGTTGCTGATCGTCAGACGGTGGTGGTCACTGGGTTTGGTCGTATTGATACTCATGAGTTGCCGAATGCGTTGACTTGGGGGCCTGATGGGTATTTGTATGGTCTCAATGGAGTATTTAATCCTTCGGTCGTTGAGCAGGGAGGTAGTCGTTATGAGTTTACTTGTGCGATGTTTCGGATTGATCCGAAGACGAAGCGGTTTGACTTATTTTGTGAGGGTACGAGCAATCCCTGGGGAATAGCCTTTGATTCGTTGGGTAGTGCCTTTATCAGCGCGTGTGTGATCGATCACTTGTGGCATTTAACGGAGAGTGCTTATTACCTAAGGCAGGGTGGTCCTTATCCACCGCATACATGGTGGGCGGAATCGATCGTCAAGCACAAGCATCAGATGGCGGCTTATTGTGGGATTGAGTATTTTGATTCGGAGGCTTATCCGGAGTCATATCGTGGCAAGTTGTATATGGGGAACATTCACGGCGGTTGTATTAACACGGATCGCATTGAGCGTTTTGGGGCGACTTATCAAGGATTCGGAGAGCCTGATTTTTTGACTGCCAATGACGTATGGTTTATGCCTGTGGCGCAGAAGGTTGGTCCGGATGGCTGTTTGTATATTTTGGATTGGTATGATCGCTACCATTGCTATCAGGATGCTTCTGCGGATCCGAAGGGGGTAGATCGAGGGCATGGCAGGTTGTACCGCGTGGTTTATGGGGATCGACCTTTACCTAGATATCGGGACATTTCCAAGCTGACAAATGCCGAGTTGATTGTAGCGCTGAGTGATTCGAATATTTATGTTCGGCAGCGAGCACAGCTCCAACTAGCACAACGATCGGAATCGTTGACACTTGAGGAGAGAACTGCATTGGAGGAGCTTGGTCTACAAGGTGGTTCGCAGAAGATACAGTTGCAAGCGATTTGGGCCTTGGCATCGGCGGGGGCTGGGGTGTTGCGAGGTGAGTACGTTGAGCGTCTATTGGAACAGAGCGATCCCGAGATTCGGGCATGGGCTGTTCGATTGATCGGCGATCACTTCAGCGAAACGGAACAGCTTTTGGGGCGTTGTGCAGAGTTGGCGAGAGATCCGGATGAGAGGGTTCGTTTGCAGGTTGCAATCGCTGCACCGAAGCTTCATTTCAAATCGATCGGTCCGAAAGAGATCATGGACATTGAGATGGAGGTGCTTGCGCATACATCGGACGATCCGATCAGTCGCAGGGTGATTTGGCAAAATTGTCTTCCGTTTGCTGATGAAGCGCGCGGCAGTGTTTTGGCGAAGGTGGAGGATCGGTTGAGTGTGGCAGATGATCCGGTTCGAGCGATGTTACCGCGTTTTGTAGGCAAATGGATTGATACGGCAGTGAAAGAGGCTGCTAAGCAGGAGGTCGGAGCGGAGGTTCAGTCCGTGGAGAGATTGCTCGACGATTTGTTTACGATCGCGGAGAAAATCCGTGTTGTTTCAGCGGTAGATGCAGCGGAGGTGTTGCGACCTGTTTTGGCGCGGGTGCATTCGGGAGAGTTGGCGTTGGGGGTGCTCAGACCGATCCTTGAGCGACTCCCATCGAATCGACTCGATTCGGATTGGGAGAGCTTGGTGAGAACGCTTGCGACGAAGGAGGGTGCGTGGAGCAAGACTGAAATCATTCTCGGATTGCTTCGGGGGGATAAGGGTGCGGAGAGCGTCAGTGCGCGATTGGTGATGGGTAGTGCGACGCCGATCGAATTGCGTAAAGAGTTCATGACGTTTTCTTCTCGCCGTGGTTTGCGGCTTGCGGGCAGTGCGTTGCGAGATGCTTTATTGGAGCGAGTAGCGAGGTACGGAGCACCAAAGGCGCAGTGGTTTGATAATGAAGCGAAGTTTCGTGACGAAGAGAAGTGGTACGATTTTGTGGTGGATATGGGAGTACCGGAATTATCTGCGAACGAGGTAGAGGAGTTGGGGAAGAGTGTTTCGAAGCTGTCGTTGCGAGACCAGTCGGTGTTGGCGGAGAAGATGAGTCAGCGGGAGGTAACAGCGAAGACGTTATTGGATTGGATGGCGCGAGGGCTTGTGAGAAAAGAGATACTCAGTCCGAACAGTTTGCGGTTATTGGCGACGAAGGGTTCTGAAGAGATCAAGTCGCGGATGGCGAAGGTTTATGGAGTGGTGCGAACGGAGGAGGATCCTGAGCGAGACCGGGTGGTCAAGCGGATGACGGAACAGGTGCGTGGGTTACGAGGTGGAGATGCGCAACGCGGTTGGTTGGTATACGATCGAATATGTGGGCAATGCCACTTGATGCACGGGCGCGGTGTTGAGGTCGGACCGAATATCACTGCAAATGGTCGAGGGAATTACGAGCAGTTGTTAGTCAGTATTTTCAATCCGAGTCTGGTGATTGGCGATGCATATCGTTCGGTAACCATTCGCACAAAAGACGAGACGGTCTACACAGGTTTATTGGTATCGCGTGATGGAACGAAGACGGTGATCAAGACGCAGGGGGGTAAGGAGGTGACCGTTTTGGCAGACGACATTGAGACGTATCAACAGGACAAAAAGTCCTTGATGCCGGAAGGGATTGAGAGTCAATTAAGTGAATCCGAATTGGCGGATTTGTTTGCCTTGCTGACGCTTGAGAAGGCTCCGGGCAGTGAGGAGAACGGGACCATTTTGGGTACGCCGCAGGGGTTGCATCGCAAGGAGAAGTAGTGGAGGGGGTGGTTGGTCGCATTTCGGTTCTATTGTCAGAGAATCCTTCTTCCCAAGGATGGGTGTGTAGATAAACTTGTCGAACGCTCCGGACTGTTGCACTTTTCCAAACTACCTTTTCTTTGGCAGGTACCGTGAATCGTCGACCGCGTGTGATGTTTTTGACTCATCGACTACCGTATCCTCCGAATCGGGGTGATCGGATTCGCGCGTACCATATGTTGGAGTACTTGTCGCAGTACTGTGACTTGTATTTGGGGAGTGTTGCAGACGAGAGTTGGTCGCAGGAAGATATTGGGGCTTTGAAGCGGATTTGCAAGGAGGTGCATGTAGAGCGCCTGGAATCCCCCGGTAGGTGGGTTCGAGCAGCTTCGGGGTTTGCATTGGGCAAGTCGGTAACGCAAGGGGCTTTTCATAGTCCTGGTTTAGCTCGGGTGGTAGAGAATTGGACTCGGGAACCTTTGGAAGCGGCAGTATTTTATTGCACGAGTATGTGGCCTTATTCCAGGTACATGAAGCGTCCAGCGGCGCGAACGATTGTGGATCTGGTAGATGTTGATAGTCAGAAGTGGACTGATTATGCAGCGGTAGCCAAGTTTCCTAAGAGGTGGCTGTATCAGACGGAGGCGGTTCGGATTGCGAGGTTAGAGCGGGATGCGGTCAATCGAGCACAAGCGGTGTGTGTGGTCAGTGAAGACGAGGCGAAGTTGTTTGCAGAATTGCATCCAGGTCGTCGAGCTGAAGCGATTAGCAACGGAGTTGATCATCAATATTTTTCCCCCGATGCGTTGGCGGAAGTTGAAGTATCGAAGCATCGTCGGGGGAGTCCTCAATTGGTATTTGTTGGGGTGTTGGATTATTTGCCAAACGTGCAGGGGTTGCAGTGGTTTTGTGCGGAAGTTTTGCCGACATTGCGGGACAAGTATCCTGGGTTGGTATTAGATGTCGTTGGGCGTCGACCGACAGCAGAGGTGATGGCATTGCAAGAAAAAGGGGGGGCTGGTTGCGTTCGGGTGGTGGGAGAGGTCCCGGATGTTCGGCCTTATGTATTGGCGGCGGACATGGCGATAGCGCCTTTGCAGATTGCGCGTGGGATACAGAACAAAGTATTAGAAGCGTTGGCTTGTGGTAAGCCTGTGATAGCAACGGAGCAGGCGGCGACCGGGATTGATTGCCAGGACGGATTGCTCATTGCGCGCAGCGTTGATGACTGGGTGTTATGGATGCTTCAGTTGAGCGATCCAGAGAATCATGCGTTGCGCAGTCGGGGGGCACGCGAGGAGATTTTGAAAAAGTACAGTTGGAGTGCAAAGTTAGCCCCGTTTGCTGAGCTTCTCAATATTCCCGTTGGTGCCGATGAAAGTGCTTGGGAAGCGTCTCGCTAAGCGACTAAGGAAACTATCGGTTTACTTCAGTCATCATTGGTTTGCTGCCCAATATCCATTCACAGGATCGATACGTAAAGAGTACAAGTGATGAAGGATTCGCAGTTGTTGAGGGGTGAGTTTTGGGAGTCCTTTTTCATCGAGCATCATAGGAACGTTCCAAAGGTGCAGTGGGCACCAGTGTAGATATCTTGGATAGTGGCTGCTGATGGATTGACGATGTTCGGTGTTGCACCAAGGCGGGAGAATCGAGATACTGAAGTCGATGGTGGAGACGATGAATCCGGACCAATTCCCTCTTTGGGCACCGAATCTACCGGGTGCCCAGTCGCGTGCGTTTCCCGTCGCGACTAGGCTTTGATACTGCTGTTCCGTCAGGGGTACCCAGGCTTTGTAGGAATTAGCGGTACGATAAGCAGAACGTGCGGATTCAATTTCTTCTATGGGGATGCCGTTGAGCGCGATCTTTTCGGTGATTGGGGAATCGAAAATACTTGCGATGTCTTCGTCGATACCATGGAATAGAAATTGGGCGTTGCCATCCAAGTCTGCGAACTCCATCATGGCTTTCCTATTCAACTGTTGGACGATTGGGTTGCTTTCAAAGTGTCCACCGACTTCGCCGTGTCCTCCTGGAGACATCATCAGTCGCATTTTTGTGACTCCATCGCTATAGAAGCGTGAAGCAGGAAAGAAGCTTCGGTCCTCATTCGCGGCGTACAAAGCGGTGATTGCTTTCGCGTTTTTTGTTTGTTCGACATTGATGTAGTTTCCATCACGTCCGGACTCTGACCAAGCGACCAGACTGGAGCTTTGTCCGGGGAAAACGTAGGAATAGACAGGGTCAAACAAGCCTAAGAAGTCGACTTCGACGTTGTAGATAGCGAGAAGTTTGGAGAATTCGTGAGCGAGAGCGGCTCCGCGACTCCATCCGAACAGATGGATTTTCTGTTTTGGTCTATAGAAGGTAACGAAATCGGCTTCGATGCGTTTGAGAATTGAGCTCCAGCCGAACCCTGCGGCTTGGTCAGCCCACAAGGACTTGTAATTTTCGTACTCAACAGGGTTTCCAATCCCTCCATAGTAGAACTTG